>CAZBEA010000091.1:1984-3391 GCA_964490835.1 uncultured Gammaproteobacteria bacterium | reverse complement strand
GGTCACATGTCTCAAAAAGACACGGCTTCGGCTTTTCTGGTTTTGGGACAATTTAATGAGAAGGGGTTGGATTTTAAAGTCATTACCGAGGAATTGCTTGAATATTTGAGAATTCTTCTTCTTGAAACCGTTAAGACCTCAAAAAATGCATATGGATTGTCCATCCCCGAATTAGAGGGTTTGATTTATGAAATATCAGAATCATACAGAAGGCTAAGATTCTCCCCGATTGAAAGTCTTCCACTGGAATTGGTAGTTGCGCGTTGGGGGAGTGAGGGTACCCAAAAAACCGTACCGGTTTCCGGTAAAGATATAGGTGTGCCTGAAAATACCGAAGTGAATAAAAAGAAAGAGAGCAAAAGTGAATCTCATAATTCACCGGAAGAAGCAAAGGGTAACCTGAAAATTACTCCAAAAACAGAGACGAAAACAGAATCTATTGTGAAAGACGATTCCGGCGCTCTTTTCTCATCGCTTGATAAGAATTTCTACGACGCTCTTATTCAGGCAGTAAAGCAAGATAATCATTCGATTGCAGGAGTGTTGCGTGGATCGCGCCTTACTTCGCTTGCAGATGACGGCACAGCGACCTTTACTACAAAATTTAAATTTCACAAAGATAAATTGTCGGAAAATAAAACTCGAGATATCATTGAAAAAAGAGCCTCAGAGCTCCTGAATAAAAAAATTAATATTCAGGTCCAACTGGAAGAATAAATTATAACAGCCGAGCCTTGATCATCGCCTGAACCCACGGCGCAAGAAGCGCGGCAAAACGAGGGTTTGAAAGATCCTTTTTATCAAAAAGCGAATATCCGTACGATACCTCTTCAACAATTGGCGGAAGTTTTTTTGTTGTACAGACAACGACATTACAAACCTCATGTTCATAATAAATACTGAGTTTGTCTTTCGCCTTGTAATACACAGTGCCCATATCCTTCGGCTGTTTTATAAGATCCTTTTTCGTCAATTTCCATTCGCGTTCAAGACATTGGTACACGGCTTCGACCGTATCCTGAAGGCGCCCATCCGAATATGTTTGGTGGGAGGAGGAAGACACATCCAAGACGCCATCGAACACTGGATGTTTGCGGTGCTGAATGATGTATTTCCCTTTGTAAAAAATTACCACACTAAATGCACGATGCAAGATGGCTTTTTCGTGCGCCTCCCATCGCTCAACCGGACCCAAGATATTCCCTTTCTTGTCGCAGGCTGCGATTATAATTTTTTTTCTGTAGTAGTCTTGTACCATTACAATAATTTTTTCCTCTGCGCCATTTCTATAATATTTTTTGGTATCGAGTCACCGTATCTTTTCTCCAACGCCTGAGCGAGTCTTAAAAGATCACCAACCGGTTTTTGAAATGAAGCCGTTCTTTCATCGATAAGGGGCTCGTCATA
>CAZBEA010000091.1:0-1884 GCA_964490835.1 uncultured Gammaproteobacteria bacterium | reverse complement strand
TTTCAAGTGCAGTCTGTCTGTTGTCGGTTGCAAGACAAATTCCCGCCTCAACAGAGGTATTAAGACTGTCTCCTAATTGTTCGGATAATCTATGCCTCGTCGCTTGAGTTTCGTTCCGAGACATGGTTGTTTGGGATAGTAACAACGCTCGTTGGCCGGGTCGAAGTTCGATGCTTTCTGCTTCTTCAGGGGTTTGGGCAAGGTGAATAGAGCCAACTTTGTCTTTTTCTGTATCTTGTAACCTTCTTATTTCTTCCTCGGTATGTCCCATTATGGATCTGGTCTCGGGGTGGATTTTGCCTTTCTTTTTACTTCCAAGATACACAACTTCTTCACCTCGTCCGACTGCTCGCTTGGCAGCTTTCTGAACTTTTGTGACCAACTGACACGTCGTGTCTATCGTAATCAAGCCTTTTTCTTGAGCTTTTTTATCATCTTCCGGGGTGTGGCCATGAGCAGACCAAGGAGATATTGCTTTGGCTGGTATTTCATCAACCGATCCCACCAGAACAAGTCCTCGTTCATAAAATTCATTCATTACTTCAGGATAGTGTACGAGTTCATTTGTTATATAAACAGGTTCCCGCCCATTTACCATTCGAAGAACCATGTCCATAGTTTCGATTGCCATATTTACACCACCACAAGGACCTCGATTTCCTATAACGTGAACCGCCTCGACAGAAATCGGACGTAATTGCTCTTTTTGGTGGATGGGTTGGGGTTCGATTGGAACTGCCCGGGGTGCTTCAACCATGAGATGTATTATATCATCAACTTGATTTGAGTCCAATTCCCTGATACTCTATAGATCACGAAAAGGAGGTGAGTGTATATGTTCAATCCTATTAAAGGAGCGGGACAGCTAGGACAACTTAAAAAATTACGAGACGAAGCCAAAAAAATCCAAGAAGAACTAGGTCGAATTGAAGTTGAAGAAGAAAAGGGACGAGGCTATGTAAAATTAACTGCAGACATGAAGGTGAAATCTGTCAGAGTAAACGGTGAGGAAATGAATGACCTTCGTGACGCACTCAACGACGCCATCGAAAAAGCTCAGAAAAAAGCAGCTCACAAGATGCAAGAAATGGGAGGAGGCCTTATGGGACTTCTCGGTGGAGGAAATGGTTAGCTTCTAATATCTGGATTTGTTTTGAGATTATGATAGTTTGCGGCGATAGATACGATTTTAGGTTTTGTGAAAAAATTGCAAAGAGTATCGACGCAAATATTTTTTTTCCTGAAATTACAACTTTTGCCGACGGTGAGATGAAAATCTCAGTGCATAACTCGTTAGTGGGTCAGGATGTACTTCTTATCAAGTTATTCGGCCCAGGTGATATTAATATCGAAGTTTTAAAGACATCATTTGCTATCGATGCTCTAAAGCGTGCCGGAGCAAAAAAAATAACAGCCTTTTTACCATATTTCCCGTATGTAAGATCGGATCACCAAAAAAAGAGCGGTGAGGCGGTAAATCTCGAAGTAATTGCGAAGTTGTTTGAGGGATCGGGTTTAAATCGGATAATTACTATCGATCCGCACACGGTTAAATTTCCCGAGTTTTTTACCATTCCGATATCGGCACTTTCGACCACCGGTCTGTATGCTGCTGAAATCGGAAAAACGATCAAAAACAAACCGTTTTCTCTTGTATCGCCCGATAGCGGAGGATTGCGGCTTATTCAGCCTCTCGCAGAAATTTTCCGTCATGCCAAAATCGCTACCATATCAAAAGAGCGCTTTGCTGACGGATCGGTTGTTGCAAATGAGGTGGAGGGAGAAGTCGAGGAGATTTGCGTTATTGTCGACGATATTATATCTACCGGTGGAACTATCATAGAGGCGATTAGAATTTTGAAAAAACACGGTGGACGTGAATTT
>CAZBEA010000090.1:0-3913 GCA_964490835.1 uncultured Gammaproteobacteria bacterium | reverse complement strand
TCTTGTCAATTCAAATGATGGCATACTCTCTGTCATATGAGTGTATTGTATGAATTCTGCCCGGTTTGAACTTGAGAACACCCTCTCACGCGCCTCACAAGTACCCCACAATCGTGTAAAATAATAGAATATGGAACATTTTGAAGCACTTTATCCACAAAATTCGCGCGAAAGGGAATTAAAAGAACTTATTTCGTATCTTAAGAAAGGTGCCTCAGCGCAAGTCATCGGCCTTCCGGGTGTCGGCAGAAGCAATATGCTTGGGTTTTTGCCATACAACAAAACAATTCGCACGCACCACTTACAAGAACTCGAGAAATGGTATCACTTCGTCTATATGGATTTTTCGGAAGTTAAAAACCGCGCAATCGCAGATACGATCAAATTTATGCTCGTCACACTCTCTTACTCGCTCCAAGAACGTGAATTTGATACGGAAAGCAAAAAAATCAATGACATTCTCAAAAACACCGTCGATCTTCACGACGAATTAATTCTCTTCCAATCCCTAAAGCAGGCAATCGACTACCTGGCGATTGAAAAAGAGCTAACAGTTCTATTTATCTTTGACCGGTTTGATCAATACGTTCCACGGGTGAACGAACAATTTTTTATAAATCTAAAAATTTTAAGGGATCGTGCCAAATATCGTTTTGGGGCGATTTTTTCAGTTTCCCGTCCGCTTGAGGAGGCGGTCGGGCCGGAAATTCTTTCAACCTTTTATGAATTTGTCGTAGGGAACATCGTCTACCTTTCGGTTATGGATGCCCCAGGCCTTGAATTTAGAATCGGGTATCTGGAAAAGACAATCGGCCAAAAGCTCGATCAAAAAATAAAACATGCAATTCTCGAACTTACCGGCGGACATAGTAAAGTCACGCTACGAGCTTGTGAGAATATTCTATCGGAACCTTTACAAACTTCCCAGGGCCTTGAAGAGCGGCTTCTGAAATCCCAGCACGTTCAAAGTGCCCTCTACGAAATCTGGCTTGGTCTCACCCCCGAAGAGCAGGAAACTATTCAGACTCCTTCAGTAAAGTCGTACGAAGCGTTTCAAAAAAACGGGTTATTCACCGAGAAAGGAGAATGCGTAATTCCGCTTTTTTTGAGTTTTATTCAAAAACTTCCAAAAGAAAAAACGAGTCTTGTCTACGACGAAGAGCGCAACGACATACTGCTCGGAAAACGGCTTCTTTCAGAAGAACTTTCGGCATCCGAATTCAGACTCTTAAGATTTCTTATGCAAAATATGGGGAAGGTCTGTGAAAAAGATGAGATTATAAACGCCGTTTGGAAAGACTCAGCAACCCAAGAAGGAGTGACAGACCAGGCGCTGGATCAAATTGTGTATCGACTCAGGAAAAAAATCGAGCCCAACCCAAATAGTCCTATCTTCGTTATCACAGTAAAAGGCCAAGGGTATCGATTTCAAAAAAACACCGAATAACTATTCGATACTCATTATCCTACTTCCTTCTTCTCAATTTGTTTGGCATGTAATAGTACTTTCTATACCCTTACCATTGACCCCGATCGGATCGTTGTGGTTTTCCCCTTTCTTGCAATACCCGTCTTCTTTTGCATACTATATAAAGAGTGAGACGAATTATTTATTCCATACTTTTATTTTTAGTTTTAACCCCTTTCTCGCTTTCAATTGTAAGGGCACAAGCTACCGAACGCTTTACTATCAGTAATGGCACATGTGTTCAAGATCCCAATGGCGCATATGCTTCACTTGTCGATTGTTTTAAAGCAATCGACAGTTCTCCTCCGGGAGCAGCTCCTCCCGCACAAGTGCCTGTTACGGCGTCGGGCACACCATTTTGTAAAGTTGGTGATGGGGTGTATCTTGATACATGCGAGGTTAGTGAATCAACCCCCAGCGTCATTGTAAGGTTTTATGGATACCATAATGAAAGTGAAAAAAAAGATGTACCTGAGGAGTATGGTGAATTTTTTTGCTACAAAACAGACCAAAGCAAATGCGAAAGTGATGATTTTAAGTCCATTAAAAAAACCATTGAGGGAGGGGGAATAATCGAGGAAGAAGTGTGCGGAGATGGGAAAGAAGCGCTGAAGGGAACGAGCCACAAGGGCGGATGCGACGATGAAGACTACTTCCATGAAGGGAAAATTTATCGTCTCGGACTCTACCACGATAAGAATAAGCATACTAAAATTGCCGAGGCCGCATTTTACATCGGACATTTCTATCCTACTCCTGTGGTCGAACCCCTCGATCCGCGTGAGCATGCCAAAATTACAGTAAAATTAAGCGGTATCCGTGAGGCAAAGAACAAAAGCGGAGACAATCAAAACAACTACAAACTTCTCCTTCAGGGAAGAGACAGTACGTATGAATCTTCACAATGTGTAACTGTAAAACGAGATCAGAACCCTGTCACTTTTGTATTTGGTAACGACTCCCAACACCCTTCTCTGACGAGGGGAAAGTATCAATTAAAAATTCAGGAAAGAGTCGGAGAGGATGGAAATAACTGCAAAGGTGGCTTTACATATTGGACGATTCCAATCACTGTAGGTGCCAATGAGGTCAGAGACAGTAATGGCAAGATTATAGAAGAAGCTGTAAAAGGCAAAATCGGCAAGCATATAAAAGACCCAAATAATGTCGAATCACGAAATTTCTCCCGACAATCACATTCATTACGGCTTCCGTGTGCGGAAAAGGACCGAACCAAAGACGGACGGTGTCTTGCTATTACAACGGGTATTGGAAAAATCAGCGTTCAACCCGATACTTTTGTATCAAGCCTCTATGGGTGGCTCCTAAGTCTTGCCGGAGTCGCAGGACTCATTCTGTTGCTTCGGGCCGGCTATAAAATACTAACATCAGGTGGAAATAAAGAAAAAGTTGGCGAGGCCAGAGAAGAGATAAAGTCGGTTATTATCGGAATATTGTTTTTGATTGTGGCACTTGTTATGCTGGAAGCGATAGCAAAAGACGTCTTAAAAATTCCAGGATTTACACCATGAAGGACAAATTAGCAGCACTTGAAATTGAGGGTTTTGGGGAAATTGCAGCCCCGAGCAACATTCCAACAGGTGGAGTGTCGGAATTCAACCGGATCTCGACAGTTTTTCTTAATCTCTTTGTATTGGGAGGAGTATTACTCACACTCTTTTTTATTGCATGGGGAGGGGTCCGCTGGATCACATCAGGCGGTGATAAAAATAAAGTAGAGTCTGCGCGTAAAACAATCACCTTTTCCATCATTGGTCTTATTGTGATTGTTTTCTCATTCATTTTAATTCGTGTAATCGGTCAGATCATTCGTTCGCCGTTCCTCACAAATTTCGGACGGTGAAATGCTTGACAAGAGAGTGAGAACATGATCTAATAATTCTAATGAAGAAAATTTCATCATCAATTGCTGCTACATCAGCATTTCTCGCAGCTGCAGCACCCGCTTTTGCACAAGCACCGGGGAGTCCTTTTAACATCCAACCGACCGGAATTATCAAGACCGGAAACACAACCATTCCTCAAATTATTACTTTCGTAATTGCAGTGGTCTCGATCATAGCAATTCTTGCTACACTTATTTATCTTGTTTGGGGAGCAATTAAGTGGATTACATCAGGCGGTGATAAGACGAAAGTTGAGGCTGCGCGAGGTCAAATTGTTGCGGCCATTATCGGATTTATCATTGTCGTTCTGTCTTTTGTTATTCTAAACGTCGTTGCTACACTTCTGGGTCTTGGTAACATCTTCACCGGCCTTACCATCCCAACTCTTTAGATTTTTCTTTCCTTGATTTTTCTATTCCATTCGCTCTAGAATAATTGTATATGTTTCCAACACAATCATGGGGAGGCTGTGTCTCGGCAGGAGTTGCAACGCTCAGGTGTCTTCCAATCGCAATCAATAATATCGCAACATTTTTAA
>CAZBEA010000089.1:0-3973 GCA_964490835.1 uncultured Gammaproteobacteria bacterium | reverse complement strand
AGAACACAAATCCTCCAAGAAATATGTTAATCGTTACCGTGATAAGACAGATCAGAAAAAATGTCATTGATATTACAAAGATTTCTTAATACTCTTCTCCCAATCATGAATGTCCATTTTGACCAACGAATTGATTCCGGTCTTTGGAATCGCACCCTGGGCCAGGGTAAAATATGGCGCTGCCACCAGAGCACACCCTATCTCACCAGGCTGCACTACCACATCTTGCATCTCGACAAATATTTCTTTATATCGAACATTTTGGTTCTCACCAATTGCAATTACGGATCTTGCTAAATTTTCTAGTATTGTTTCTCTGTAGGCGGCTTCCCGCTCTGTTCCCTTTATATATAATGGTATTTCTCCAAGATCCTCCATCATTAGGTTGGCATCCTCGTCTTGATTCTTGGCAATCCCCAATGCAAAACCGCAGTATATGTGCGAGGGACCTTTTCTTTTGATACTCTTTCCGGCACAGGGGACATGACTTCCCGGAAGAAGTGGGAATTTTTTTTGTTCTACCGTTCCAAAAAGAGCTCTGGTTGCATCCACAATAGACGAAGCTGAATAAACAGGAATAGGACTATTTTTCCCTTTTACAAAACCTTTTGGAAAATATATATGAGGACTAAATGTTTTGGGTCGAAGAACATGATATCCCCAAATTGCCCCTATCGGTCCACAGAATGATGATACCGTAATCATATTAATCTGGCCGATATTTACATCTTCCACCTCTGCTCTGTCGAAAGAATTGATATCGTCTAAAATCGATGTCCCTTCGTGTTCGAACTCGATTTTTGTCTTGCCAATTCCAAAAGTAAGTCCGATGAAATACCCTTTTCCGCTGGCTCCGGGGTTCCCATACCCATCACAATACCTTTCAAATGGACTAATATATTCTTTCAAATCAATCATTTTTTACCTTCTCTCTTTACAAGTTTTCCAAGATCTTGGAAAAAGTATCGGCACCCTTCTGGCAAGGCGCCATCACGCACTTCTGACAGTCCGCCCCGTGAACGCATCAGGGATAGAAAACTCGTTCCTTCTTTGGTCATACCAAACAAAGTCTGCGAATTTGCTCGCCTTGCCTCTTCGCGTACAAGTCTTAAAAAAAGATTTCCTCCTGGAGGGTTGACTCCCAATTCACAACCCCAAAAGACTTGTCGGTCCTCTGTGAATAATGCCCCCTGTCCTAACAGTGATGAAATAACTGACTCTTTCGTATCATCTGGCATATCTGGGAAGTCATTTTCAACTGCTTTTGGAATAATGACATCCATTGGACCATCGCAACCCCATGCAAAACCGAACCTTTCTCCGTTCTCCAGCGCAACAATCAATGGTCTCGTCCCGGGTATTGTTAATTGTCTTTCTAATTTTGATGCCACGTCATTAAATGTATATGATTCATTCCATGGTTCTCTTCGAAATGCATTTACATAAGCTTCAGATAGAGCTGTTAGCACATTCTGATCTTGAAGTAGTTCATGGTATCCCCCGTACACGCTAAAATACGATTGCAAACCTGGTTCCGAATCTTGCAAGATATCATAAGGCGCATGAGTCACATGAGTAGTTTCTGAATTTGACATAGAAACTAATGTATAGTGAGGGAAATTGAATGTTTGGATTCGAATAAAATAGATTTTCGCACTTTCATGTTTCTTACCGAATTATTACCTTATTATTAATATTAATATATTCTCAAAATCGCTTTCAAGGGCAATATTATTTATAGGCTATCGGGAGCCAAAATACGAATGTCGAACCTTTTCCCACTTCTGATTTGAGCAACTCCACGTCTCCTTTCATTCCCCGAGCAAGAATAGTTGAAATATAAAGCCCTAGCCCCGTTCCTTTGGTGGTATCACGTGTAAAAAGGTTATTTGATGCCTGTTGAAACTTTCTGAACAATAATGATCTGCTTTCGAGCGGTATTCCTCTGCCTGTATCAATCACTTTAACACTCAGCCTTGCTTGAGAGGACTCTATCAAAACCTTAACAGATCCTGCTTCTGTATACTTTATTGCATTTCCGATTAAATTAACTATTACCTGCTTCGAGCGATCCCTATCGGCATTAGCATACTTTTCTTTAGTTCTGCTTTCCATCTTTAATTCGATACCTTTCTCCTCGGCGCTCGACTTTAATTCCTGTACAACTTCTTCTGCTAATTTTCCAATATCAACTTTTTCAATCTTATATTCAAGTCTTCCTTGCTCAATTCTTGAAACATCAAGGAAGTCATTTACTATTTGTATTAGACGCGTACTTGATTCATAAATATCATCAATCATCTCCTTCAGACTTTTATCTTTTAGGATATCCGAATAATATTGTTGTATGAGTGAGGTGTTACCCCGAATGGAGGTGAGCGGAGTACGCAACTCATGAGAAGCTATAGAAAAGAATTCATCACGAGAACGAGCCAATACCTTCTCTTCAGAAATATCCTCTATTAATAGTACCGACCCGATACATTTTTGAGAATGATTTTGAATCACTGGCAACACTGATATTCTCAAAAATTTTTCACCCATCTGCAGTTCTTCTATTGTTTGGTTTTTCTTCGTTCTGATCGACTTGTCGAGCATGGCGGAAATATCAATTCCTTTTTCTAACTTATCTTGAATCTTTTCTATCGTCCAAATTTTCTCACTCATGCCTAAAATTGACCCAACATGAATATTCGCAGTAATCACATTCTTTCTTAAATCAGTTATCACAAATCCCTTGGGAAGACTGTTAATTGAAGCTGTTAATCTCGCCTGCTCTTCCTGGAGATGTAGCCATCCCCTTGAAATTTCATCTTTTGCAGATTCCAATGCTTTTGTTTTTTCTTTAAGGTCTCGCGTCCTTTCCTCAACGGTTCGCTCAATAAAAGCCTTGCTTTCCTTCTCATCTGTTATGTCCCTTTCGATACCGACAAAGAAATCGACTTCCTTTTTGGAATTTAAGATAGGGCTAATATATATTTCTGCAGAATATTCTTCTCCGTTTTTCCGTCTATTGATCACCTCACCCGAGAATGGCTTTTTTTGTATCGCAATTGTATTCCACATTTTATTATAGTAATCTTTGTGCATATGCCCACCCCATAAATCACCGGCTGTCTTACCCAATGCTTCATGGACTGAATAGCCTGTTATTTTCTCAACTGATTGATTTGCATACAAGATTACCCCCTTGGAGTCTGTAATCATGATGTGATCATTTGCTTCTTCCACTGCAAGCTGAAATTTATTTAACTCCTCATTGTTCTTTTTAAGTTTATCTTCAATCTCCTCAGTATCTTCAAGAATATTTAACACAGCTTTTTTTGTATCTTCGAGAAAGACATTTTTCTTTTCAATCTCCGCCAGCTGCAGTGACATCTGTGCTGTCTGCTCCTCAATTTTTAATTTCAATTCTTGATTAGCTTTTTTTATCTGGTATTTATAACTCGTCACTGCATCTGAGAGCTCCTCAAATTCGTCTCCGGTAGCGAGCATGCTGGCTTGAAAGTCATCCTTTAGTCTATTGGGGTGTACGCTTTGCAATAGTAACGCAATGGGAATTGAAATAGATCTTTTATAGAAAATGACAGTGCCTGCAACTGTGATGATTACAAAAACATAACCCAAAGTAGCAAGACCTGCTACTGCGCTTATCTTATCGTAATAATCAGAAAGATAGACCACACTTACAATCTTTTCGTCAGTTATGGGATGTGTATCAAAAATAACTGTCTTCAAATCGAATTGATAGTCATCAACAATACCAGACTCATTATTTTGAATGTAATCTCGATTCGAATCCAACAAATTGATCATATCTAAATTATCTGTACCTTCGATAAATACATTACCTCGCGTGCCTCTTTTCATATGACTTAGCTCCTGCTCTTTTTCTTCCGGCGTCATCGCGCGCCAATTCAAAGACATAACCTTCTGAAAATCTTCGACCGTACGACCAATAATCATTCCCCGT
>CAZBEA010000088.1:0-4095 GCA_964490835.1 uncultured Gammaproteobacteria bacterium | reverse complement strand
GATAGTACATTCACGATGCTTATGGGAGACGAGGTTCCACCGCGCAAACACTTTATTCAAGAAAATGCCAAGATGGCAAATCTTGATATTTAGAAGGGGGTGAATACTATTTTATGAAATTAACATACGGAAAAAATGCACCTGAGGAAGTAAATGTTCTTATTGAGATTCCAAAAGATACAAATGTAAAATACGAATTTGATAAAGAACTTGAAGCAATGGTTGTTGATCGATTTTCAAAGACCTCGATGAACTATCCATGCAACTACGGATTTGTACCAAATACCTTATCTGGAGATGGTGATCCTGTAGATGTTCTTATCCTCTCAGAACAGAGCATAATGCCGGGAATGATTATTTCAGCTCGCCCAATTGGAATGCTTGAAATGGAAGACGAGAGTGGAGTAGATGCAAAAGTACTCGCAGTTCCAGCAGTTAAAGGAGACTTAACATATGGAGGAATACAGGATATTTCTGAGGTCAACGAAACCATAAAGGCACGAATAAAACACTTTTTTGAGCATTACAAAGATTTGGACGAAGGCAAATGGGTAAAGGTTAATAATTGGTTAGGACGTGATGCTGCAATCACGGAAATCAAAAATGGAATCGCAAACGTAAAATAGGTAATAGGGAGTAGGTAATTTGACTATTACCTATTACTTAATATCTTTTTTAACAATATGAGTACAGATATAGGAAAATTAGAACAAATAGACATCTCGCAAGAAGCGCGTCGAGCGTATCTTGATTATGCCATGAGCGTTATCGTCGCTCGTGCTCTTCCTGATGTGCGAGACGGCCTCAAGCCCGTTCATAGGCGCGTACTCTATGCGATGCATCACGACCTTGGGTTGACACATGAACACAAATACTCCAAATGCGCGGGTGTGGTCGGAGAGGTTTTGAAAAAATATCATCCGCATGGCGATATGGCAGTCTATGATTCGCTTGTCAGACTTGCACAATGGTGGAATCTCAGATACACACTTGTCGACGGGCAGGGAAATTTCGGCTCAATTGACGGTGATAGTCCCGCCGCATATCGTTATACCGAAGCTCGCCTCACAAAAATAGCAGGCGAGATGCTCAACGGAATCGACAAAGAAACCGTCGATTTTATTCCAAACTTTGACGGAGAGACTCAAGAACCGCTTGTTCTACCTTCCAGTCTTCCAAATCTTCTCCTCATGGGGTCTGAGGGAATTGCTGTCGGTATGGCTACGAAAATTCCACCTCACAATATCACAGAGGTGATTGACGCCGTTGCGTTCACAATTGACCGAACCGTTGCCGAGAAAAAGCCGACAGACGAACCGGTTGTTCAGTCGCAAGAGTACACGACCCATCAAAATGTAAAAACCTCGCTAACTTCCGATGTAACAGTTGAAGAATTACTTGAATACATTAAGGGTCCCGATTTTCCGACCGGTGGCTCCATTTATGATATTGAGGAAATTAAAAATGTATATGCAACCGGCCGCGGAAGAATTGTTATGCGAGGCAAAGCTGAAATCGAGGAGATCGGACAGGGCAAATCCGCAATTATTATCACCGAAATCCCATATCAGGTGAACAAATCATCACTTGTTGCCAAAATCGCAGAACTTGCCAAACTAAAAAAGATCGAAGGAATATCAGACCTCCGTGACGAATCGGACCGACATGGATTGAGGGTTGTTGTTGAACTAAAACGGGATGCAACGCCAAAAAAGATTCTTAACAATTTGTATAAGCAAACCCAACTTCAAACCACCTTTCCGGCAAATGTCGTAGCGCTCGTTGACGGTATTCCACGAACCCTCAATCTCAAAACCATCATCGACGAGTATATAAAACATAGATTTGTCGTGGTAACAAGAAGATCTGAATTTGAACTACGCGAGGCACAAGCCCGACTTCATATTCTCGACGGGCTCAAAATCGCCGTCAACAATATCGATGAGGTTGTGGCAATTATACGCAAATCCAAAAATGTAGACGAAGCAAGAAGCGCGCTTATAGCACGATTTGCTCTCTCTGAAATCCAAGCAAATGCAATACTCGATATGCAATTGAGGCGTCTTACAGCTCTTGAAATCGACAAATTGGAAGAAGAATGGAAAAAAACCAAAGCGATTATTGACTACCTTGAGGACCTTTTGGCCAATCCTAAGAAAATTTTGGGAGTAGTCAAAGACGAACTTTTGAAAATTAAAGAGGATTACGGAGACGAACGAAAGACGCGCGTCTACAAATCGAAGGTTGATGAATTTTCGGACGAAGATCTGATCGCAAACGAACCGACGGTTATAACGATCACAAAAACCGGCTACATAAAACGTCAATCGCTTCTATCCTTTAAAACCCAAGCCAGAGGCGGAAAGGGTGTTAAGGGAATGACCACAAAAGACGAGGATATTATAGATAAGATCCTCTTCGCCCAAACTCATGATAATATTCTCTTTTTCACAAGTCTTGGTAAAGTATTCCAAACTCGTGTCTTTGAGATGAATGAAGCTTCGCGTGTTGCTAAGGGGCAAGCGATTGTTAACCTGATAGATATTCAACAGGGAGAGAAAATTTGCTCAATTGTTACGTATAATCCAAAGGAAGAAAGCAAGTTCCAAAATATTTTCCTTGCAACCCAAAAAGGTGTGGTTAAAAAGACAGCACTCTCAGAATTTACCAACATAAGACGTACCGGAATTATCTCAATCAAGCTTGATAAAGACGATACTCTCTCATGGGTAAAACTAACTACGGGAGACGACGATATAGTGCTGATAACTGAACAAGCCAAAATTATTTCATTCAAAGAAGAACAGGTTCGTCCGACCGGTCGCTCATCTATGGGAGTGAGAGGAATAAAATTACTCTCAGATGATATCGTGATTTCAGCAGACGTTACGGCTTCGAATGCGCAAATTATTGTCATTGCTGAAAATGGTCTCGGTAAAAAGACGGATCTGTCGGAAGTCCGTAATCAAAACAGAGGAGGGCAGGGTGTCAGAATTGCGACACTTTCTACAAAGACCGGAAAGTTGGTGTATGCAGGGGTAATTCCGACGGATACAAAAGATAATATTATCATTACATCAGAAAAAGGGCAGGTTGTAAAAATCCCCGTCAGTAGCGTTCCGAAAAGAACAAGAAATGCTCAGGGTGTAATCTTAATGCGCTTTTCTGCAGGCGGTAGCGACAAGGTAGCCTCGGCTACGACAATTTCCTCAGACGAGACGGAAGAATAATCTATTTCTTTTCAATCTAAAATATTACGTCTCAATCACGGATACTCGAACCAAAACAATTCATTACCAATAAAGTACAAATCTCCATGCTACGAATCTGAAGATTTACAAAAAGACCACACCAAACCCGCATCTGAGCCGTAGAATAATACGGATATACGCTGTGTCCATCGAGTGCTTTTGGGGAAATTACAAAAACCCTCGGCTCTTTCACCATGCCTATTCCTGATATAATACACACATGATTATAAACGGAAAAATGTTATCTGATGAAATGCTTATAGACCTTGCTCGTGAGGTCGGATATTTAAAAGCACAAAACGTAACACCAAAACTTGCAATCATAACTTTGGGCGAAGAAGATTCTTGGGCGACGTATGTAAGTGCAAAAATTCGCATGGCTTCAAAAATCGGTGCCGATGTAGAACTTGTGAATTTAAGAGGGTCTGACGAAAATACTCTTTTTTCGACGATAGAAAAAATAAACAGTGACGAGACAATACATGGGCTTATAGTACAGCGTCCGTTTCCATCACATTATGATAAGGAAAAAATTATTTATTCGATAAAAAATGAAAAGGATATCGATGGTTTTCGAAACAATTCGCCGTACGACGTTCCCGTTTTTCTTGCTGTCAAAAAAATTATCACTCATATTGAAGAACTGCTAGAGGCTACGGAGGTTCATAACAGCCCGTTACGACAGTCCATTACGGTGATCGGAAAGGGCGAAACTGCAGGTTTTCCTGTTATAAACGGATTAAGAAAAATGGGGCTTCATCCAAAAGTCGTAGATAGTTCGACAAAAGATCGAAAAGAAATATTAAAAAATTCGAAAATAATTATTACGGCAGTCGGCAGGGAA
>CAZBEA010000087.1:0-4145 GCA_964490835.1 uncultured Gammaproteobacteria bacterium | reverse complement strand
TATTATGACTGCTTTTGAAAAAGAATGGCCGGATAGTTGTCTTGGACTTCCTGAAAAAGATGAGATGTGTGCCCAGGTAGTAACCAGCGGATACGAAGTAACAGTTCAAGGAAATGGAAAAGAGGCCATTTATCGAACCAATGATGATGGATCGGTAATGAGGGTTCAAAAATAGAATACTATACTCTCGCAAAAGCGGGGATGCCCGTAGCACTTCTAGTCACCTCTTCTTAAAATTTTATTCATTGGTCTGCCTTTTGCAGTTCATCGATTAATTTATCAAGATACCTTAGGTCGCGCATGATCGGCTCTTCAATTTCCTCTACTCTTACCCCGCAAATTATTCCGGTGATCAAAGACCTGGCAGGATTCATGTGCGGTGCAGCTTTGAAGAAAGTCTCAAAATTGGTTCCTTTTTTAAGATGAGTCTCAAGTTCCTTTTGGCTATACCCCGTCAGCCAGCAAATAAGCTCATCAACTTCTTCTTTTGTTCGCCCTTTTTTCTCTGCCTTTTTGACGTAGAACGGGTAGACACCTGCAACACTCATCGCGTAAACTCGTTTTAGAGTTTTTTCATTCGTTTTCATCTAATGTAATTCTACCATGAGCTTGTTGCACCTCTTCTTTCTTTAGTAACAATATCTTGTTCTTCGGAAATTCGAAGAGGGTCTCAATATGTGGAAACGTTTTTTTAATGCGGTTGAGAAATTCTTTATATTCAGAACCTTTTTTAGCATTGTAATGACAGCTGTATACAACGATCCCCTTCGGTGAGACGAGGGTCTTTACGTGTTTTAAGAAGGTGTCTTCACGCGCCTGTACAACATTTTGATCACCCAAATAGAGGTCGACGATGACCAAGTCATACGTATTTTTATCATCCTTAACCCATTCTATAGCATTGGCAATTTTAATTCGAGTTTTTTTATTTGTAGTAAATAATCCGTATTCGAGTGCTACCTTCACAATGACGGGATCGAGTTCGATTCCAAGAATCTGAATGTTGGGATAGAATCTTCGAAGTGAATTAATGGCCGATCCTCCTGCGACTCCCAGCATCAGACAATTTTTCAGATCGTATCCATTTTCTTTTACTTTTCCTATCACTGTGTCCCATTCGTAGATAAATTCCCCCCCCGCTTTGAGGAATTGCTCCCGCGAATATCGCCCTTTTCCCAAAAGACCACCCTACTCGAATTGGCTCATTTACCTTCGAGGAATATGTTTTCCCCCTAAAACGACTGAAGAGTTGATTCAAAGACATCTTTTATTTTCTCAAGCTCCATCAGGTTCTCTGTTCCGAGAGACACGCGGACAAAAGGCTCACCAAAATCAGAATTCTTCGCGGTCAAGTACACTCGTGTTGTGTTAAATCCAAAGCTCGTTCCGCCGGTTAGGGCAACTTTTTGCTTTCGTGCATTTTGAATGAGAGACGTAACAAAACGCTGATACTCACTCACCTTCCTGTGCTCCCTTTTAAATCTAATAACAAAGTAACTCCCCTGAAATGAATAGTCTTTTGCCCATTTGTAACTCGGATGATCGGAAAGTCCGGGATATACTATACCGTCAATTGTTTTAAGGTTGTGTTGCTGAATATAGCCATGAAGGTTTTGGGCGAGGTATATCGCGTTTCTATTGAGACGATCGAGTCTTTTTTGCAAGTGTTTCCGAGAAGGCGTTGGGAGTGAATAGACACAAGCATCGACAATATTCGTCCCTGCGTGATCGCGCGCATCATAAAGTTCTTCCATTCCTGTCCCCCTGAACCAGATAATTCCACCAGTCGCGCGGTCGAGGCCAAATTGGTGGTATTTATTTAATGATTCAAAAACAATGAGCTTGATTTTATTGGGTAGTCGAAGCTTTTTGAGTGGCTGAAGAGCGATGGATAGTGTTGAATTATCGATTATAAAAAATGTATCTTTCTTTGCATGATCTGAAGCGTATTTTAGGATGGTATGAATCTCCGGAACCGCGACAGTCGGAGTGTTACAGAGTGAATCGAGGAAAATAAGATCCGGCACTTGTTGATCGAATATCTTTAAAATACTGTGAGTATCCATTTCATCTACTTTTATGATCGTTCGATCATTGAAAAATGTTTCGACTAACTCAATATTCTCAAAATAACTTGATTTTCCAATCACAACATGTCCTTTTACATTCTTTTTCGATTTTAGAAAGGTAATAATGGTGGTCAGAGCCGCCATTCCTGAAGACGTCAAATACGCACTCGAGGGGATTTTGAGCCCGTCAACATACTCCCTCAAAAAATGTTCTTGATACGCCCGTTCGTTTAGGTGCTGGTCTCTTTTGTAGTCATTGATATGTGCGATGATTTTTCCTTCCTGGATTCCTGCCTCTGAATGTAGAGAATGCTCAAAAGATGGAGACTGCCAGTCAGTCGATGTAATAAGACTTCCGACGAGCGGGATAACACTGCGAAGTTCAAGAAATAGTTTTCTTTTTTTGCTGGAAAAATAATCAATTTTTTCTACCTTTGATGCTTTTATTTTTGTTTGTAATATTTGAATTTGTTTGTCGATATCCTCAAAAGACTTGGTTAGTTGGTCAATTTGGTTTGTCAGGAATCGAGATGCGGACCCGGCTTTGAACAATTCTTTTTTGAACTGGAGAAGCGATTTTTTATAACCCGCAACGAGAAAAAGCAATTCTTCAAAGTCATCATAAATATCTGAGTAGGCGCCTGTCATGATAAAATGAGATACTTTATGCCTCATAACAGGATTATACCCCACAAACTTACTCTTCAAGGAAAGGGTTTTGAAATTCCCGTTGCAGATATTACCCACAGGCTTCCGGGGCCGACAATTCTTATAACCGGCGGAATGGATGGCGACGAGTATACCGGGATCGGGGCTGCATATGAACTCATAGAATATTATTCCAAAAATAAATTCGAGGGCAGAATTATTATCGTGCCCATCGTAAATATGCCGGGGTTCTATGACACCAAAAGCCTGAATCCACTTGACGGAAAATACCCGAAGTACATTTTTCCGGGCAGTAAAAATGGAACAGCAACCGAACAACTGATCGATTGGCTGAATACGAACTTTCTCACCGATACATCTTTGTGGATTGATCTGCACAGCGGCGCGATCACCGAGCGAATGCGGCCATTTGTGTGGGGATGGGAGACGAGAAATAAGAAAATGAATGCCGAGTTGCTGTCGATTCTTACCTCGCTTAATACGGATCTTGTGGTATTTGAAAAAGCACGCTTTCTTTCCAAGGCCGACCGACTTGCATCGAAAAATTGCATGTATATGGTTTTTGAGGCGGGTGAAAAAGGCGAACAAAAAAAAGAAGAAATAGACCGTCTGGTCAGCTGGACCAAAAATGTAATTAATGCTGTACCCGGCGGGAAGATAAAGGAAAAAGATATTCCTGTATATGAAAAAGTTGCATTCTACACTGCTCCATTTGACGGAATGTGGGTGCCCCATGTTGACATCGGTTCTATCGAAAAAGGAAAAATAGCGGGAACTCTTATGTCAGTTGACGGTTCGAAAAAACAGACAATAGCCGTCAAAGAATCGGGCGAAATTCTCTGGATGAAAGGCGCCCTCTCGACCAAAAAAGGAGACGAACTCGTGGTGGTAGCCTTCAAATAGCTGCATACAAATTTCTAACTTGTATCTTACCCGGATTTATATTGGAATCCCTATCATAACAACCATGGACCCTAATACACTGAGATCGTATATCAACTCGGCACAAAACCGGCTCGATCGTGCGCGAACGTACAAAGAGACGTCTCTCAGACAAGCTGAGGACTATCAAAGAACAGCTGACACTTATCGCGAAGAGCTACGAGGCTGAAGAGAACGATGCAATTCAAGAACTAGAGAGCTACGAGCAACAAGCCGCCGAAATCGAAGAAGCCGCAGAAGACGCCCAAGCCGAAGCCAGGTATTAACCCAGATTATATTCTTGACTAACTTCCAGACCCTAGGGCTTTTTTATGGATGAAAGCAGGTGATAAACAATAATAATATATTGACAAACGATAAACGAAACGATATACTTCTTTCAACACTTATGAATCGCGGGGCAACATTTTTTCTAAAAGCAGTTCTTGTAATTATTGCTGTTGGGGTTCTGGCAGCACTTCTTAT
>CAZBEA010000086.1:0-4281 GCA_964490835.1 uncultured Gammaproteobacteria bacterium | reverse complement strand
AAATTTGCAATAAACTTACGCCTTCCTGGTAAAGACCAGAATCAGCCAATAGCAACCCACCAATTTCTGGTCCATACTGATAATACAGGTCAATTAAATGATTACCTTGCGGAGTGAGACTCAATAACTCATCGCGGACGCGGTAGAAAAGTTGAACATCAAGAACAACTTCCTCAAGAGTACCGACCAATTTTGATGAGGCCAACGACACCAACTTTAATTGCTGTACATTTGATTGGCCGCTAGTGCCAGGGCAAAGGAACCACGGCTCCCACCACGGACAGCTTGATGTTGGTGTTGGCTGAGGTGTGGGCGCTCCACCGTAGCCAACGCTTGACACTATGAGATAGGCATTTTGCGGGTTCCAATGCACCGTGGCAGGCGGGTCTGGGTAGATTTGAAAACCAACCGTCGCCCTGTTGAATGAATTGGTTACTGCGGGTTGTATGAAATTCCACGTGCCGACGGCAAAATCACCGCATAATTTATCGGGGTTGAAGCTACAGGGTGTGCCATAGCCACCATCGTTCACATACACACTGGGTAACCCGATAATCCCATAACGACCCTCTGGGTTCGTTTGCCAACCATGAATAGATACCCAGTCAGGCGCATCCCAATGGGCAGTCACATACACCGGCTGATTAGGGTATTGAATCTGGAATTGACCCGCGATATTGGGCGCAGTGGATGGATTGCCGATAATGTTCCAGCGTACCGTGTATGGATCAATTTGCACGCAATCGAAGATTGACGGGTTATCTGAATAACAG
This sequence comes from uncultured Gammaproteobacteria bacterium, assembly GCA_964490835.1. Classification (GTDB taxonomy): domain Bacteria; phylum Patescibacteriota; class Microgenomatia; order Levybacterales; family GWA1-39-11; genus CAZBEA01. The sequence goes on along the minus strand of CAZBEA010000086.1, from coordinate 3,508 downwards.
GTCAATGTACCCGCAGCCGGTAGAGGCGTGGACGTTGGTAACGGTGTGAATGTCGCTGTAGAAGTTGGCAACGGAGAGGGAGTTATCGTTGGGGTCGGAGTCGATAAATCACCTAAACTTAATATGTACGAGTCTAAGCCACAAGCTGTAGGGTTATCAGCAGTTTGGCTTTGATTGGTAATAACAGCAACGACACTCTGAGCTCCTTCAGGAGGCTGATACGAAGGGAGTGTAGCGATGCTATTGCCATTCACTAAATTTGGCATAGGGGTAATCACTAGCATATTGCCGGTATCGGCTACGATACTTGCCCGGAATTGCCCCCCCGCTGATGTATTTTCCAAAGAGATAGAGTAAATGCCACTGGTAGGTAATCCAATCCAATTGATCGCGTAGTTGTCGGCTAGATTACCAGTATAACTGCCTCCCACAGCAGTAATGCTACCATGAACAGATGTATCACCGACCTCTTGAACATATTCGGGTCCTTCTTTCAAACAATAAGGATAAACATACTCGCCTCCGCATACCTTATTGAACTTAACTGCAATAGCATAGTCATGGTATGCATCAGCCAGCGCAGTTCCTTTATTTTGCAACGCTGTATTCAAAGCAGGCAACATATTACTATTCGCGCTTTTACTGGTTTCCTCCCAAAAATCTTGCATTACCTCCTCCCCGCCGCCAACAGATCCAACCCCAAAACGCTCAGTCAGTCCACGGAACATATTCCAATATGAGTAATTATATTGATATGGCTTTTCAAGATCTGTATATTCCCCCATACATTTGTCGAACGTTGGCCAAAGACGCTGACTATTAATGCTAACGTTGGCTGATTCATAGATTTCCTCTTCCATCCATGCTGCCGAGCTCTCTATGAATGGAAGATCTGGGGTGTTAGGTCCAGTCACAGCACCATAACCATATTGGATTGCATGGGTGAATTCGTGAGCAATCGTAGTATTAAGCATTTCCTGTCGTGTGCCGTATTCAACAAATGGGCTATAGTCATGGTTAAGTACCAGGCAGGATGCATAGGCATCTACATCGTTCCAGGGGGTGTTGAGATTGTCGCCTACCAGACCCGCATGAGTCCCAACACTATCGACGAAACCGGTCAAACCCAATGGCAAAGAATCTATCCGAACATGATAGAGATTACCAGGAGGTGGATTACTAAACAGCACGGGAGGTGCTGCCCAACCAAGGTTGTACACTACACCATTCCAAACACTCTCAAGCGATGTAAGGTAATCACTAATATCTAACCCGCCCACAATACTATTGTATTCAACGAAAAAGTGAGCGGTATTAACTGTATTAGGCAATACAGTTGCATTATCACCGCAGGAAGTATCTAACAAAACCTCTTGAATACTTGCCATAGTGGCATTATTCTGTATCATCACTGCCGGTTGGGACGCGACAGCTCCGCGAAGTTCCAAGAGAGTTACTGTACCACTCCAAGGAACACTACTATGATATTCAAATGGCAATTTATCTTGATCGCCTAATGCATAAGCTAAATAAAGCAACCGCTCTTCCTCGGTGATTCCACCCCTAGCAAAGGCCTGTTGAATTAGATCAGGAGTAGAAAAGACTTTTTCTCCTTGAACAGTCAGACCAACTATAGGCTCGCGAGACGAGAGGGAAATGCCGAGAACAGGATTGAGATTAGAAAAGCTTACAAAAAAAAGTGGTGTTAGTATTGCGAGACGCCAAATAAATTGAAAAATTAAGTTTTGGGTATACATAGGCCATCTCCTGGTTTGGATATATCATTCACAAACCTACTAAGTATCGCATATTACGCCTTCTTGGAGTATTCGCCGAAGTTCACTTTGTCCAAAAGGGCTGAGTTTACACATTATAGATTTAGACCTAACAGCTTCGCGGAGTTCCCAAATGATCAAAGTCCCGCCCCAAGGAACACTACTATGAAATCGGGTTGGCAATTTATCTTGATCATCCAACGCATAAGCTAGATAAAGTAATCTTTCTTCTTCAGTGATTTCGCCGCTGGTAAACGCCTGTTTAATTAAGTCAGGAGTAGAGAGTTTCTGAACCGATTGACTTTTTACATTGATGATAACCATAACGGACAAGGCAAGCACAACGACCCCAATCAGCACTATATAATGCATTTTCTTTCGTTTCAGAAATAAGTTAGTCATATTACCTCACTCGAGTATTCCTTTGGCGCATTCATTCATAAAACATATTTAGCTCAAAGAGTGGTTCCAGCTAGACAATTTCCCATCAGTCGTCCGTAAATCATGAAATTCCTGGTCGCTGATCACATTCATTGTTTGTCCGCTTTGCGCTGATACGGAAGGCACAGCGCATGAGAATTGCAGAAGTATGGCAATAACAAACTGCCGCGTCCCCATAGCCCCCAGCAATAACCGTAGTAAAAAATGAACGGCAAACTCAATAGAAAAGCAATTTTTATCCAAAAAATGCTGGTGCGTTGTTTTAGTTGAGTTTTTGTTTGCGGAGTTTTCATATATATCTTATGCAAAAACGAAGAAGTACAAGACTGCGCCGATGGCGATGAAAAGAATCAGCGCGAGCATGAGATATTGTTGGATGCGCCCCGTTTGAATGACGCGCAATTTCTCGCCGGAGAAATAGGTGACATTTGCCGAGCCGTCGCCGAGGAATCTGTTGATGAAGGGCAAGTCGAAGTAATTGCGGATGGCGTCGCCGATGCCCTGCGTGCCGGGACCGAAGAGATGCAGGATACCGTCAATGAAACCCTTGTCCATGATCTGGTAGACGGCTTTATCGGCAAACCACGTGACGGGTTTGATGAAAACCGCTTCGTAGATTTCGTCAACATAATATTTGTTCTTGAGGAAGCCGAATTGCAGTTTGTCTTCGGCAGAGGAATTGACATTGCGATACATCAGGTAGCCGAGCGCGAGTCCGCCGAGGGCGACGATGAACGACGTCAGCAAAGGAACGGGATGAAATTCGCCCGCTTCGGGATGGTGGGCGAGGGTGGCACCGGCAAATTCATGGAGCCAGTTCGGGAGGAGTCCGCCGAGGATGGGGAAATCCTCCGGGATGCCGAGCCAGCCATACCCGATGGCTAAGACCGAGAGAACGAGGAGCGGAAATGTCATCGTCCACGGAGTCTCATGCGCGTGACTCGCCTCTTCTGTGCGCGGTTCGCCGAGGAAGGTCAGCGTGATCTGGCGCATCGTGTAGAACGCGGTGAGGAATGCGGCAATCGCAAGCGTGATGAATACGGGCAGGTTATGCGCGAACGCATCCGCGAGGATCTCATCCTTCGACCAAAAGCCCGCAGTGACGATCGGGAAACCCGAAAGTGCAAAGCCGCCGATGAGGAACGTCCAGAATGTGATGGGCATTTTGCTTTTCAAGCCGCCCATGTTGAACATGTCTTGCGGGTCTACTTTGTGATTGCCGGTATGTAAAACGCCATGCTCCATGCCGTGAATGACCGAGCCTGAGCCGAGGAAGAGCAAGGCTTTGAAGA
>CAZBEA010000085.1:0-4349 GCA_964490835.1 uncultured Gammaproteobacteria bacterium | reverse complement strand
ACTATCGATAAAATCGATGTTGATAGAATCTTTCCGCTCTCTTCCATAAATCTGGTTTCGATTGAACCTGTTAAAGAGACAAAGACTCAATCAAAAAGAGCTCGTCAGGCACTCGCCGTAAAATAACCTCATGAACACCCGCTCTCAAGGAAATCTTGGAGAAGACAGGGCATGTAACTATCTCATATCAAAAGGGTATACAATTTTAACCCGAAACTTTAGAACTCGATTTGGTGAGATTGATATCATCGCAAAAGACGGAACGTGTATCGTTTTTGTTGAGGTGAAAATGAGAAGCAATACGCTTTATGGTTTGCCAAAAGAAGCGATTACATCTAAAAAAATCCAAAAAATATCATTTGCCGCATCTTTCTATTTAAAAAGCATTCATCAGGAAAACGCTCAGCACAGAATTGATGCAGTTGAGGTGGAAAAAGATGGAGACAAGACGACACTTCGACATCTTGTGAATGTCACTATGTAGCGCTGATAATCGGAGCCTCGTACTCAATGGTATTCTCTTTTTCTTCTCTTTCAATTTCTTCTTGGGTGATATGAGGGTCGATGTGAAACCCTTGCATATCACGCCTCCCGACTATCATCGAATACTTGAGTCCCGAACGATCGGTAATTGATGCATATGATGTGATTTTTTTACCCCCGAGGATAAATGTAACTTTTACTACGTCTCGTGAATTTTCTCCACTTGCAGATTTAACATACACCTTACCGGGGACTAGGGGCAGGTCGAGTGCTTGTGCAAGTTTTTTGTCGATTGAGGTTCTGTATGCTCCGGTGTCGATTTTGGCATCGAGTTCGACCTCCATCTTCTTTTTTGTCATAATTTTTACTTTTTCTATGGTCTTTAATACCGTCGGTCCGATTCGTACTTTTTCGGAAAAGCTCTCATAAAAAAGAGATTGTGCGAGTTCTACCGCGCGCTGAGCTGATTGGATTTTTACATCCTCAACGCGTTCGAGCCGAGTTCTCAGAGACTTTAAATTTGCATTTTGAATTGCAAGACCGGGTCTGGCGTTTACCTCAAGTACCATAATTCCTTTTTTTGCATCAAATACAATGTCAATTCCCCCATACCCCAACCCCGTAGTCAGAAGAGTTTTGGAAGCAAGAAGAAGAACGTCGTTCCATTTGGGAATTTTAATCCCGCGGACCTTTAATTTTGTATCCGGGATTATGGAAATTTGTTCATTGTGAAGGATAGCATGGGTGGTGATGCCCGTTCTGATGTCAATTCCGACTGCGACCGCTCCGAGATGAAGATTGGCTTTTCCTCCTGATTCGAGTGTAGGAATTCTGAGCATGGCCATGATCGGAATTCCTTGAAAAACAATTACTCTGATATCGGGAATTCCAATAGGTGCGAGTTTACGGAAAAAGGGATCAAGAATAATCCGCTCTTCGATAAATGCTTTGTCTGGGAGAAATTGCAGAGAATACGCTCCCTCGATGACATCAAAGAGGTGCGATTCGAGTTCTTTGATGTTATATTCTTTATCCGATGATGAAATGCCTGTCACTCCCCATTTTTTAATCGGTAAAATTCCTCCGCCTCCATAGCCTCGAGCCGGCTTTATCACAAATCCTCGTTCCGGTAAAATTGACCAATTAAATTTTCTGATTGCATTTCTGTCAGGGAGAACTGCAATGAGATGGGGTGTGGGGAGGTCGTTGTTGATGAGAATTTGTTTTGTCTCGAGTTTGTCGTCGGCAATTCTGATAGCCGATGAATGATTGTACTCTCGAATGTAGAGAAAATTCCGGGCGTTCATCCCGAGAATTTTTTTACTTACTGCCATGGCTTCTTATATCGGAAAATCTGAAAAACTCTGTTACACGAAGACCAAAGTAGCGTCCTATCACAATATCAAGAGGAATTAAGAAAAGAATAAGTTCAGGGTAAAGAAGAATGGTATTCCTTAAAAGCTCAGAGCTCAGAAGTAGGAATCCAAGTACCCCCAAAAGAATTGTGAATACAGTGATATGAATAATATCTCTGGTTGTTCGCTCAAGCTGCACCGATACGATTTGTTCGCTGAGAAGAATCATGAGTAGTACCGGAAAGATGGAAAGTTGTCGAACAACCAAGAGTCCCAGAACGGCGCTGAGCGTTAGGATTATAAAGATACTTACAGACACAATAAACATTGATAATGCCATTTTTGGTAACTGCATAATGCGGACTCTTTTTAGTATAAATCTTGCCAAAGTTGAAGCTAAAATGATCGACGCCAAGAGGAGTGCTCCGGGAACGAGTCCGGTTGCTATGAGTGTTATTGAAAGCGCGATAGGCAGAAGCATACCAATACCCGGAAGACCGATAACATGCCTCATGAATGCAATAACCGAAGCAAGCAGAGGAAGAAGTAAAATAAGAACCGCAGTGTTAGCCGGAACTCCTGCGACTCTTACAGCATACTGGACACCATACGCCATAAAATTCAACGGTGTGACGTTGTCTATAGGTCTTTGAGCAAAAAGAGCAAAGAGCTCGACGCGCCGCTCTGCTTCTTCAGGTCTTGTTACATCTTCTTTAATAATTTCATCAATTTTTCTTTGCTCCTCAGCCGATGGCGTGGCGATTTCTGCAGAATCCGTTGCGATTGGGCCGATTTGGATTGGAAGTGGGGTTGGTGTGGCACGTCTGATCTGCGCATGTGAATCCTTTGTGATGAAAAGAAAAGCAAGACTGAGGAGAAGCGTAAAAAAAATTTTCATGGGCTTGTTACAGAATTACACAAAATAGTCGCAGATGTAAATATCCTATAACGTGTATTTTACCACAAAATACCACCGGACAAAAGGTTGATATAATAAGGTATGAGGATTTTGGGAATAGATCCGGGATTTGCCAGGAGCGGGTGGGGAGTTATTGATTATGATTCAGGACGAGTCAAGGCAGTAGGCTATGGATGTATCGAAACTTCACCAAAAGAAGCGCTTCCTCATAGACTACTTTTTGTTCGCAACTCTTTGGAAAAAATAATTGACGATTATCGTCCAGACGTTTTTGCAATCGAGGAGCTGTTTTTCAACACGAATGCAAAAACTGCGCTAAGAGTAGGCGAGGCACGGGGAGTGTCTATTGTACTGGGAGTTCAAAAGGGGCTTTCATGCGCCATGTACACACCTCTTCAAGTGAAAAGCGCGATGATTGGTTATGGTAGAGCATCAAAAGACCAGGTGGGTATAATGGTCAAAACACTCCTTCATTTACGGGAAATTCCCAAACCTGATGATACTGCCGATGCTCTGGCAATTGCCCTGTGTCACGCATTCTCTTCCCGCGTCATAGCTGCCAAGGAGTCGAGTAAGGCTATGATATAATGAGTGGCATGATTGCCTATCTTTCCGGAGTTGTAGAATTTATTCATGAAGGATACGCAGTTATCACGACAAACGGTGTCGGCTATAAAGTTTTTCTTACCAATAGACTCCTCTCTACTCACTCAAAAGGCTCTCAGATAAATGTTTTTACGTATACGCATGTTCGAGAAAATATGTTGGATCTTTATGGTTTTTCTTCATTTCAAGAACAACTTCTTTTTGAAAAAATGATTTCTATTTCAGGAATCGGTCCAAAAATTGCGATTGGAATTTTTCAAGTTGGAGGAGTAGAAGAGATTGCGCGCGCAATTCAGTCCGCAGATGTCGAGTTCTTTACACAAGTTCCACGGTTTGGTAAAAAAAATGCTCAAAAAGTTATTCTCGAATTAAAAAACTCTTTCAAATCCGATGACCTCTTGCCGGATGGTCCGTCAAAAAATGAGAGAAGTACCATTATTTCAGCACTTGTAAATTTTGGATTCACGAAGAGCGAAGCAGCGCGAGCGCTTGATGACTTACAAGGTGAGGAAGCGACGGTAGAAGAAAAAATTCGCAAGTCATTACAAATCTTGGGTAAATGAATACAGACGATACGGTTAAAAATATGAATGAAACAGAAGACGAAGTAATTCTCGCGTCACTTCGCGCTCAAAATTGGGATGAATTCCACGGACAAAAAAGTATCAAAAAATCACTTGGTATTGCGATAAGCGCTGCAAAAAAAAGAAAAGAATCGCTTGAACACGTCCTTTTGTACGGACCTCCGGGGCTTGGTAAGACCACACTGTCTCATATAATTGCTCGTGAAATGGGTGTAAATATTAGAGTGACATCAGGTCCTGCTATCGAGCGCGCGGGCGATCTGGCATCGATTCTCACCAATTTACAGGAAGGAGATGTCCTTTTTATAGACGAGGTCCATAGATTAAATAAAGTGGTCGAGGAGACGCTATACCCTGCGATGGAGGATTATGTCCTTGATATCATAATCGGCAAAGGCCCCT
>CAZBEA010000084.1:1073-4374 GCA_964490835.1 uncultured Gammaproteobacteria bacterium | reverse complement strand
TTCCAAATTCTGCTCCACCATCCCGAAGTATTACATCTGCTCCATCTGCATCGATCACTACATCGGTACTACTATCAAGTGTCATATCCCCTGTAGAGTTAAGGGTAAGGGTTCCTGCAGGATTTAGTGTAAGGTTTGAGGAGTCTGTTGTTTGAATCGAGAGATTTGTTCCATCGGACAGAATGGTAAGAAAGTCTTGTGTTTCACCGTTGGGGGCAAGATTAATATTCCCTGTTGTTGATCCACCAAGAGTAAGTGTTTGGAATGCAGTCGTTGAAAGTGTTCCACCGGCTGTCAGAGATGTTCCACCGGTTACTCCTGCAGAAAGTGAGGCAGTTGTTACACCACCTGCAACATTGGTTACGGCAAACTTGGCACCGGCAGTCCCTGTCCCACCTACCAGAAGATCATACGTTTCATTGATTGGAAGGAGTGACCCATTCAACTCTTTCCAGTAATTATTCCCCAGTGCTACCTGTGACCATGACAGTGTTCCTGAACCGTTGGTGGTGAGGGCGTAGTTGAGTGACCCATCAGCAGAGGGAAGGGTATAGATAACATCACCTGCCAAGTTAGAGGGCGCTTGGAATCCTGTGTAGTTGCTGCTATCACTGTCGGAAAGCCTGAGATCTGACTGTCCGTAGATTGTCAGATCCGATATAAATGTACCTGTTCCATTTACGGTGATATTTTCGTTCAAAAGAATATTTCCTGTCGTATTACCACCCAATGTTAACGTCTGATTACCATTCGTTTGAATTGTTCCATCCGAGAAAAGCGAAAGAGCATTTCCAGCAGCATTTTGAGCAGAAACAGAAGCAACAGCGGTTCCGGTATTTACATTTAAGACTGCAAAGTTTGCACTAGCGCTTGTTGTACCGCCAACAAGCAAATCAACCGAAGTATTCCGTGCGTAGAGTACGCCATTTATTTGTTCCCAGTAATTTGAAGCAACCGGATCTTGCCATCTGAGAACTCCGTTGCCATCTGTTGTTAAGGCATACCCGTCAAGTCCGTCTGCATCGGGGAGCGTATAAATTATATTCGATGTGATAGTCGATGGAGCTTGGAAAGATGTGTAGTTGCTTGCATCCGAATCAAAGAATCTTAACGCGCCGGCGTTTGTGAGGCTGAGGCGTGTAGTTCCTGAGGCCGATGCCGTAAAAATATCGTTTACTCCACCGGTCTCATTCAAAACAACAAGTGCATTCCCGGCGGCTACACCATTTACTGTAAATTTCCCAATTGGTGTAGTTGTTCCAATTCCGACGAACCCATTATCATAAATTGTTGAATTTTCAATATTTTGTGCTGCTGAGAATTTGGCAACGTAATTTGCAGTACCGCCACCTGTTGTAACTCCTCCTCCTACTCCTGCACAATTCCCACTGGTAAGACAGATGTCTGTTGTGGTGCCAACATAATCGGGGAGAACATACGTTTTATCTCCACTCAAATCATCCATTGTTATTGTTCCAAAGTATTGAGGAGAGGCACCGGTTTCACGCAGTTGCAGGCTTCCATCATTGGTGAGATTGAATACCGTAGCTCCAGAGGCAGAAGCTGAGAGAATATTTTGATTTTCGGGTTGGTTTAATATAACCAAAGACTTCCCTAAGGCTCCCGAGGCCATATCGCGAGTTACATAAAAAGAAGAGATCATCTCGGGAATAGACGTTGTACCAATCGCAACTTGCGCCGAAGGTGAGGAGGGATAAATTCTATTTGTCGAGTAGGACCAAACAGACCCCGATCCTCCGGTTGCCGCTGCATACGCCTCGTTAATAGCGTCGATAATCCCATTGGTTGGTGTGTCAAGTTGAGTGTCGCTAACCGTAAGAGGTATAGGAGACGAGAGCGTTCCGTCATCAAATGTTATATCATCTGCGACTACGAGTGCTAAATCATTGCCGGCACCGGTTATCGAAAAGTTAAGTGATGCAGGAGATGTGAAATCTCCACCCGTTAGTGTCAAATCTCCACCTACAGTCAAAAGACCTGTTCCGTTGAGGGGATTAATAAATATGTTTCCTGTCGTTGATCCACCAAGAGTAAGTGTTTGGTTTAGAGTTGTTCGAATTGTTCCGGCGCTATTGAGTGTTAGGTCTCCAGAAAGTGTAGCTGTCACATTTCCTGTGCCATTAACTCCCAAAATTGCAAAATCAGCACTGGTTGTAGACGAACCACCGATGAGAAAATCTGCAGTTGAACTTTTCGGATAGAGTGCACCATTTACAAATTCCCAGTAATTAACCGACTGTGGATTGGTCCATGAAAGGTTTCCGAGTGCGTCGGTTGTCAGAACGAAGTCGTCTGCAACGAGTGATGGGTTCGGCCATGTATATTCCTGCCCTCCCAAGGTAGTTGTACCAGTTATTGTTACATCTCCGGTAATAGTCGTGTTGTCGAGAAGATTTATAATTCCGCTTCCCGAATTGAGAACAATGTCACCTGTTGTTACTCCACCTATCGTGAGAGTATTGAGGCTTGTTGTTTGGATCGATTTTTCGCCACCCGCCAGTGTAAGGTTCCCAGAAATTGTTGCAAAACTTGTAGTAGAAAGAGACCCTGTGATATCGATTGAATCATTTATCAGTACATTTCCGTCGCTATCTGTAAGAGCACCCAAAACTGAGATGTTGAGTCCTGTGGTTGATGATCCGACTTGAGTTTCGCCGTCAAAATAGATGTTCCCAGTTGTACTTCCACCAAGAGTTAAAGTTTGATTAGCTGTTGTTTGTAGTAAGCCACCCGCTGTTAGATATGTTCCTCCCGTGACTCCTGCAGAAAGCGAGGCAGTTGTTACGCCACCTGCAACATTGGTAACGGCGAACCTAGCACCAACGGTTCCGGTCCCACCAACTAACAGATCATACGTTTCATTGATAGGTAAGAGCGATCCATTCAACTCCTTCCAGTAATTGTTTCCCAATGCAACTTGCGACCATGTGAGAACGCCGGCGCCGTCGGTAGTCAGGGCATAATTCTGTGAGCCTTGCACGACCGGAAGGGTGTAGACGATATTCGACCCAAGTCCGGCAGGAGCATTGAATCCGGTGTAGAAGGTGTCGGCTGCGTTATTGAGCCTGATGTCGTTTCCACCTTGAATTGTCAGATCGTTTCCAAATATACCGGTACCCGACACCCCAAGATTACCGGTAATATCTGTATTGTCAAGAATTGAAATGTTGCCTGTTGTATTTCCACCGATCGTGAGCGTGTTGTTATCGGTTGTTTGGATCGATCTTTCGCCACCCGCCAGTGTAAGGTTCCCAGAAATTGTTGCAAAACTTGTAGTAGA
>CAZBEA010000084.1:0-973 GCA_964490835.1 uncultured Gammaproteobacteria bacterium | reverse complement strand
AAGAGACCCTGTGATATCGATTGAATCATTTATCAGTACATTTCCGTCAAGATCAGAGATAACTCCTGCTGTTGTAACTTGAATTCCCGTAACCGAAGAGCCGAGTACAACTTGGTCCGAGATAACCACATCGTCATTAATATCAGAGATATTTCCGTTTGTGTCTATTGAGATACCATTAGCGTTGCTTCCGAGTTGAACGGTTCCGTTGATGGTAGTAGTACCGGTGCCGTTCAACGGATTAAGAATAATATTGCCTGTGGTACTTCCTCCGATTGTAAGAGTTTGATTTCTGAAAGTTTGGAAAGAACCCAACGTAGTGTTAAGTGCAAATCCATTTCCCGTCCCACCTACGGCAGAAAGGGTTGCCACTGGTGCGTTCTCATTGACATTGAGAATTGCGAATTTTGCAGAAGCCGTAGTAGTTCCTCCGATAAGCAAATCTACGGTTGTATTTTTAGGGTGCAGTACGCCAAAATCTTCCTCCCAATAATTAACAGATTCTGGATTGCTCCAACTAAGAGCTCCAGATCCATCTGTTGAGAGAACAAATCCCGCTGCGCCGTCGACGACCGGAAGGGTATAGACGATATTCGACCCAAGTCCGGCCGGTGCGTTAAATCCTGTGTAGAAAGTATTGGCCGCGTTATTTAATCTAATGTCGTTACCACCTTCGATACTAAGATCTAATCCGAATATTCCGGTGCCTGACACATCCAAGTCGCCTGTGACATTTGTATTTTCATTGAGAGAAATGTTTCCTGTAGTGTTACCACCAAGGGTGAGAGTTAGGTTGTTAGTAGTTTGTAGTGTTCCATTTGCAGTAAGTGATGTTCCACCGGTTACTCCTGCAGAAAGTGAGGCTGTTGTTACACCTCCTGCAACATTGGTTACGGCAAACTTGGCACCGGCAGTTCCTGTCCCACCTACCAGAAGATCATACGTTTCATTGATTGGAAGAAGTGACCCATTC
>CAZBEA010000083.1:0-4438 GCA_964490835.1 uncultured Gammaproteobacteria bacterium | reverse complement strand
AATGCATCTTTGCCAAAGAATTCGTGCTTTATTTCCTTAAATGGTTTGCCTGCCACGCCGCGTCCAAGACCGATCGCCCCCGATACCGCGTTGAGGCTTGGTGATTTTGTCTTCAATATTCCCTTAACCTGATCAACAAGTTGTGGTGTAAGAAGAATCATCCCAAGCCCAATAAGCATTCCGATTTCACTCGGGTCACCAACATCGCCGATAAGCGGTGGCACAAAGTGATCGCTTCCACCTTTACCGAAGGTATCCATAAAAATTTTACCCATCAGAAGAACTCCGATAGTCACGGGAAAAACAGACAAATTTGCCATCACGCTTCTGAACCATGCCCACCACCCAAGTCCTCCTTTTGGAAGAAGACCTGCTGCGATCCAGAATGGGGCAAAAACGATATCAAGCAGTATAAAAATGTAGGCTTTTATGAGTATGAACCAGAGTCTAAAAAGAGAAAAGAGGATCGCGATGAGTATGACAAGAAACGCTATAAGAGAAGTAAGACTTCGCACGATCAATTTAGGTAGATCTTTTATGATGTCTGCGGCGCCACACTCGGGACCACCACCAATGAGCGGAATACTTCCGACGATTGGAATTTTCTCTATCCATCCTGCCCCGGGAATGTTGGCTAGGTTCGGCCAACTGTCAATAAAATTACACGCAGCGCTGATGGGTGTAAGTGCTATTGACATCGGGGACATGAGGAGTCCGAATAGTGAACCGATTGTCGAGTCGAGGATTCCATCGAAAATATTGGTAACAATTTCCCCAACAGACAGAGACGCACCCATAGTAACCGACATAATTCCCGAGTTCATAACACCTGTTATTGCTCTTCCGACGAATGAGAATTCGGCCAAGTCACTAAATCCATCATGAGGTGAATAGAGGGTATTCACAAACCCAATCGTATTAGAATTGAGTCCGGGGAATTTGACCGGGTCTATACCAATACTTTCATACATTTGGGCCGCGACATTAAAAAGCAAGAAAATTAGTGCATACATAAAGTCGATCATAAGTCCTGCTATTGCATACGAAAATGAAATAAGAATAAGCCCGATTACGAGTTTGGGAATTTGGTTTTGCACGGTCATAACAGCGCGTGCATCGACATGAAGACGAAACATAATTCCAATCCCGATTGCAGAAAAAATAAGGACAAAGAAGAGAAATACAAGATTTCTAAAGCCCCGCCAGATTTCCAGAATCGGATAGAGCGAGCGGAATCCATAACTTTGTTCGAGTTGTTGGGCGTATGCGGATTTAGTAATTCCAAAGTTTCCTCTGAGATCTGCGATGTACTGACTCGAGGAGACAGGGATCGAATACGTTCCTGAAATGCCTCGTGCGACAAATGAGATTGCCCCGCCGTCTGAAGAACTGGTGCGTGTAAGTTGTCGAGTCGAAGGATCGACCCCGATGCACCTACCGTATGGGTCAAGCGGATCAAGCCCCGCAAGTTGGCAAGACAGAGCAGCAAGCGTTTCGATCAGTATTCCTTGGGTCAAGACTCCTAAATTCGGGGTAACACCCGATGCAAGTTGAGGTTGGTAAGATTGAGGAATTGCGATTGTCGGTTGTTGAATGGTCTCTGGGACAGAATTTGTAATCCGGGATTGCGCATGCGAGTGTGTAGTAAAAACAAAAAAACCTAAAAACAGAACAATAACAGAACCGAGCAGGCGGGACATATATAATAGTATGCTCATTGCAGGGAAAAAAAGTCAAGGAGGCAGAGAGCAAAAAATAAGGATGTATCGGTGAAATATTTTTTTATTCTGAGTTGATGAGAAGTAGCACACATAAACTGCTTTCTTCCTTGACAAACAAGCGCTTGACACGGTATTATCACGGAATCTGACCTATGGGAAAAATAAGATCACTTTTTATGATCGTTAGTGCATTTTTAATACTATTTTCAGGGTCTTCTTATGCTGCAGAAATTTCTACCCCTTCAGCTATTCCGACCGAGGTGAATTATTTTCTTGCATATCCGGGAATTTTACCCGACAATCCATTTTATTTTCTCAAAGCCATTCGTGATAAATCGGTATCTTTGTTGATCAACGATGACAGGAAGAGGGCGGAATTTAATCTCCTGACTTCCGATAAAAGAATGTTTGCCGGTCAAATTTTAATTGAAAAGGAGAAGACAGAACTGGGGATTGTAACCATATCAAAGAGTAACAATTATTTTCATCATGCAATTTCCGCGGCTGATAAAGCCAACAAACAGGACATTGAAATAAAAGATGTCTATGAAAAAATGAGCATTGCAATGCAAAAGCATATCGAGCTTATGAAAAAGTATGAACGGTATTTTGGCAAAGACGAAAAAGCGCTTTTCAATACCGAGCTCAAGCGAATGAGCGAGATGTTAAAAATGGTAAACGACAGAATAAGAATCCTTGAGAAGAAATAAAATATTGATCAAATAAAAACATCTTTTCTCAAGAAAACCGATTTACATTTTTTAGAATTCTCTGTGAAAACTACGGAGGAGGCTAAAAAAACACTTGCCCCATTTTGATCTAGTTCTTGATAGTTGACATTGCAGATGTAGTGTTCTACGATGATTCGTGGCACTAAATATTCGGTTTTGTGAAAAATACGAATAAAGCTCATTTGACAATTAATCATCAACTACACATATGAAATGTCCATATTGCACAAGCACCAATACAGAAGTATCAGAAACCAGAGTTTCGGAGGATGGATCCAGCATTCGAAGAAGGCGTATTTGTGATGGATGTGCCAAACGCTTCACGACGTATGAGCGGATCGAAACCATTACGCTAACGGTTAAGAAAAAGGACGGGAAGCGCGAGCAATTTGACAGAAATAAGCTAAAAGCAGGAATTTTGAGAGCTTGTGAGAAGACAGATGTTTCGGCAGGCCAGATTGATGTAATAGTTGATGAGATCGAGCGCGAACTGTTGGCAGCAGACACGGTTGAGGTAGAAAGTAAAAAGATTGGGAACATGGTTGCCCAGCGCCTCAAAAAACTCGATAAAATTGCATACATACGGTTTGCAAGTGTTTTCAGGCAGTTTTTGGATCTTGAGGATTTTGAAAAAGAGCTAAAGAAGTTGTTGAAATAATTAGGGTGTTAGGTTTTAATATTTAACACGGTAATCATTTTAATAACAGACAAGATTTTAATAAAAACATACTATATATAATAAAGATGAAGCTTAACGGATTGTCAGAAAAAGTATTTTTAGACAGATATTCGATGAAGGATAAAAAAGGAAATCCCATCGAAAAGACCCCTGATGAAATGTGGAAGAGAATTGCCAAGGCCTCGGCCAAACTCGAAAAGAAAGAAGATCGAAAGAAGTGGGAAAAAGATTTCTATGAAGCACTTGAGGATTTTCGATATGTTCCGGGCGGCAGAATTTTAGCAGGAGCCGGAACCGGATACGATGTCACCTATTATAATTGTTTTGTCATTCCATCTCCCAAAGATTCGCGTGGCGGAATTTTGGAGACCTTGAAACAAATGGTTGAAATCATGGCTCACGGCGGAGGAGTCGGGTTCAATCTTTCATCTCTTCGTCCTCGAGGAGAACGTGTGAAGAAGGTCAATGGATTTTCCTCAGGACCGATCAATTGGGCAGAGCTATTTTCTCTAGCAACCCGAGACATTATTCAACAGGGTGGAACGCGCCGTGGCGCCCTGATGCTTATGCTTTGGGATTGGCATCCTGACATTGAGGAATTTATCACCGTCAAACAAGACTTGACCCGTATTAACGGTGCGAATTTGTCGGTATGTGTTTCAGATACCTTCATGGAGGCTGTTGAGCGAGATGATGATTGGCAACTTCTTTTTCCTGATCGCGATGATCCTGAATACGATACAAAATGGGATGGAGACATAAATGCATGGAAGGCCTTGGGTAAAAAAGTAACGGTTCACAAGACCGTTAAGGCGCGATATCTCTGGGATCTTATCGCCCAGGCTGCATGGGCATCGGCTGAACCGGGTGTTGTATTTATGGAACGCTACAACAAATACTACAACAATTGGTATTGGAACAAAATCATTTGTGTAAATCCGTGTGGCGAGGAAGGGCTTCCGGCGTGGGGTGTGTGTAATTTGGGATCTATCAATTTATCGGCGCTTGTTACGGGGGATGACATCGATCAAAAGGGAAAATTTGACTTTGCGCTTCTCCGAAAGGTTACACGGCTTGCTGTAAGACTTCAAGATAATGTCGTTGAGATGGATCCGTATATATTTGAGGGAATCAAAAAGACTCAGTACGAAGGAGAGCGAAGAATCGGGCTTGGAACAATGGGACTCGGAGACATGCTTATAAAACTTCACATGAGATACGGTTCTGAGGAATCTTTGAAATTCATAGATAAGGTGTATCGAATCATTTGCGAAGAAGCGTATAGGGCATCTGTTGAAATCGCTCGC
>CAZBEA010000082.1:0-4495 GCA_964490835.1 uncultured Gammaproteobacteria bacterium | reverse complement strand
TGTGAACCCCAAGCGCCTCACCGTTCCCGAGTAGCTTTTCAAATTCGGGACGAGCGTCGTTAACAATCAGTGCAATATCTTTTATCCCTAAAGAGATGATATCTTCGAGCGGATACATGATCAGTTCTTTATTGGCAATGGGGAGGAGTTGTTTGCTCGATGTGAATGTAAGAGGATACATTCTGGTACCTTTTCCACCGGCTGCTATTATTGCTTTCATACAAAAATCAATCTACAACTTCAATAAATTTCATTATAGCACAGGATTTTTTATCGAAGTCAAGATCTATCGCATTAGAAAATTGATCCGGTCGAGGGCTTCTACGGAGAAAACTTATTTGGATCGCAGTCGAACAGAACACGCAGAAGGTTCCTAAAAAGTTGCAAAAGTTACATATTCAGCGCACCAAACGCCCGGTAAACGAGAAATGCCGGCCAGAAAACGGATTTTATTACTCCCCAGAAAAAATCGCTGAATGAATTCATAGAACTTAGGAAATAGAACAACGATCCGACAAGCCCCATCGCGTATACGGCGCCTCCACCGCTACTTGCATGCTTATGAACTACCTCAATATTTTTCTTCATACCTAATTTCTAGTATACATAACCCTGATTTTTACGCAATACCTAACGCAGGGGGGCGGTTTTGCGGTAGTAAATATCGTAATCGAATCTGGCAACAACGCCTCCTTCGAACGTAGGACGAGCAAAAAGCAGAATATCTGATATATCCATGAACGGAAGAGTGTAGGGCGTATCCTGAATCTTTTGCCGTGAGTAGAATTGCTCAAAAATCTCATCGGCATTTGTAGGAGTGTCGGCTGCGGAGCTTGCATCCCTGGCAAATCTTACTTTCAATCTGTCCCTGTCGGAAATATGCAAGTAGACAAGAGCCTCAAGCGGTATATTTGCAGGACCTCCGTATCCTACATAGAAATTACCCTCTATCAAGACTATTCTAAATTGACCGGCTACCTCTCGCGTCAAGCCATTGATAAGAGCTGTTCCTTCGGTTGCATTATACGGGCCGGGAAGTCTAATTTTCTCACCTGACGAAAGTGATTTTAGTTTGTCGACGTGTTTGGCGAGTAAATCAAAGTCCTTTTCATCGAGTGGAGTCCCACCTTTTTCTATCGTTTTCCTTCTGTCTTCACGAGTACCAAGGTTGTATTCGTCGGTTGCAAGAAGAATTGCGTTTTGAAGAAGCGGAAGCATTTCTATAGCAAATCGTGTTTTCCCCGAACCGGGTGATCCGAGCAACTGAGCAGTGATTGTTTTTCCGGTTTGAGCTTTGGCATTGAGGTAATTTGCTACATACTGTAAGGTGTTGGGTTTGTCAAAACCGCCAACAAGTTGATATTCCCCCCGCTGCATTGTGCGATCGAAAATTGCGGCCGAAATATCCTCAACTCGATCTAAATATTGCGAATACTGATCCACACTTTTAATCTACCAGACAACACGAAGAAAATCCAATTTGCGTTGTGATATAACATAAAGAGAGTGAATGGAACACAAATCCCAATTACAAATGAAGAGCTTGCAGAAGAAGCGAGTCTCAGATATATATCGGATTCACAACCGGGATTCTATCGAAAAAAAAATGGTGAAAAATATACATACTTCAATCAGAAAGGTGACAGAATAGTTGAGGACAAAATTCTTCAAAGAATAGAAAATTTGCGCATTCCCCCGGCCTGGGAAGATGTTTGGATTTGTCCCATTTCATTTGGACATATCCAGGCTACGGGTCGTGATGAAAGGCGCCGTAAGCAATACATTTATCACACGCGTTGGTCTGAGATCGCCAATGAAACTAAATTCAACAAAATGCTCGATTTTTCGCATGCATTACCGGGAATTCGCGAACGAATTTCTCTTGATATGAAAGCCTCAGGACTGCGTCACGAAAAAATTCTTGCAACTATCGTCTGGCTTCTGGATAAAACATATATCCGTATCGGAAATGAAGAATATGCTCGAGATAACAGTCATTTTGGCTTGACCACGCTCAGGTCTCGTCACGTCGATATCCACGGTGGGAAAGTTAGCTTTGTTTTTACCGGAAAAAGCGGAAAAGATCACACGGTAGAAATATCACATCCGAGAGTTATTAAGACTATTAAAAAACTTGATGCGCTCCCCGGGTATGAGTTGTTCAAATATATTGACGAATCGGGTCAAAAACATATTATTGATTCGCAGGATGTTAACGACTATATCAGAGAAATTGTGAAGGATAATGTAACGGCCAAAGAATTTCGAACCTGGGGAGGAACGGTGCTTGCCGGTTCTACCCTTAAAAAAATAGGCGATTACGCTACAAAAAATGACCTCAAAAAAAACGTGTCGAATGCAATCAAAAATGTAGCACTGTCACTTGGTAATACGCCGATGGTGTGCAGGAGTTATTATGTCCATCCGCTTATCATTAAAAGCTATGAGAAAAAAATTCTGGTTCCACACTTTGAGAAAGTTGAGCGCTCAGAAATTCGTGGGCTTAATAGAAACGAATATGCAACAACAACTCTTCTGAGTATGCAATTTTAGTAATCCTCTTTTTATACACATCCATCGCATGTACTTACATACATAAGCACCTCACATCAATCTAACTCTTTTATAGGTCTTGCAAATGTTTAATACGATCCTTATTTGATCATGAGTAAATATAAAAAGTGAAAGGAGGTGAATAATATGTCACAACTTATTGTTGGAGTCTTTACAGATCCGGATCATGCAGAAATGGCGGTCAGTGAGCTCGAAAAAAATGACTACAATCCCAAAGACATCTCTATCATTATGAAAGACAGAGATGAAGGTAAAAAAATGGCTGCGCGAACAGGAGCCGATGTCGGAGCTGGAACAATGTCCGGCGCCACAACAGGAGGAGTAATTGGAGCCCTGGCAGGTCTTCTGGTAGCCGCAGGTGTTGTACCTGGGCTCGGAGCACTATTCGTTGCGGGTCCACTTATCTCCGCGCTCGGTCTAACTGGAGCTGCGGCAACAACTCTTTCAGGTGCTGCGACCGGTGCAATTGCCGGAGGAATCGTTGGGCTTCTTGGCGGCCTTGGTATTGCCGGTAAAGATGCAGCCGAATACGAGGAAAGTATCCGTCAAGGCGGAATATTCGTTGCAGTACCGACAGGAAAAAGGGATATGGGAGATGCACGAGCTATTCTTGAGAGTCATGGTGCTCAAAAAATTAGAGCATTTAATACTGACGATGCGCCGCGAAGATCAGAACACCGCGGAACAGCTCACGTAAGCGCATAGTCCCAGATCATTTCGTACGTATCACTCCCTCATTCAGCTGAGGGAGTGATGAAGGTGCGAGCTTTGGTTATGAGCTGGAAATGACTCTTGGAAAGACAGTCTGAATTCACGCGATCATTCACATCAGCACACATCAAACGACATACAAAAAAGCCCTGTTACGGGCTTTTTTGTATGGATACATATAATTTTTTATATTCTTGCACTTCTTCTGCCTGTCAAAAGCTGCCAGACAAAAATTGCAAGACTCGCTCCAACTACCCCTACGATTATTCCCATAATACTAAAACCATTATCAGTAGGTGTTGCTGGTGCGATAAAACCGAGCAGTGCATTCCCTATGAATCCTCCTACCAGGCCAGCAATGATATTTGAGAAGAGCCCCATTTGATTGTCGGTTTTCATAATCATCGAGGCAATCCAACCAACTATTGCTGCTAAAATTAACGTTACAATTAGATTCAATTTTTCCTCACCTCCTTTTCTTGAATATACTATCCCTATTAATTGAGTCAATAAATCTTCTGTAAGGGTAGAGTAATAAAAATTACGTGATACGTATGTGGCGTAAATTACGAACCTTTTGTATGCAAAATTACAGGTAATTCTTCTGGAGAATCGATGAGATAATCTGGTCTCAATGTCTCTAGGCCTTGCCTTGAATTAAACCCCCATGTTACGGCAACGATCGGTATTCCGATACGTCTGCATGCCTCAATATCGCGCATTTCATCACCTACATAGATCACATCTTCTCTGGTTATCCCATTACGTGAGAGAAATTTTGCGATCATCCTATCCTTCCCAAAAAGGCTTGAATCGCTCTGTACTGATTCAAACAGTTCCAGGTCACTTTTTTTTAAAAAACTGCGGACATTACGCTCACTGTTTGAAGTAACAATTCCAAGTTTGTAGCCTTGATTTTTTAATTCCTGCAAAACTTCAGGGAGTCCTTTAAACGGGTGAATTTTGGTGAGACTTTCTGCTTGAAGTGCTTTCATGTCGCGGGCAAGTTGTGGAATTTTGTAGAAGGGAATCTTAAGCTTTTTAATGATTGAACGTGCGTCTTGATCGCGCAACTCCTCTATTTCGTCTCGAGAAAGTCTGGGTAAATTGTTTTTTTCTGATAAGACTTTTACAATTTCTAAGAAATTTTCGAATGAATCGGCAATTGTCCCATCAAAATCAAAAAGAATACATTTCGGCATAGATTTAG
>CAZBEA010000081.1:0-4556 GCA_964490835.1 uncultured Gammaproteobacteria bacterium | reverse complement strand
GCGTACTATCTGAACAATATGTATAAAGATCCCCAATCCGGCCACAAAATAAAACTCGTGACACCGGCAATGAGTCTGGGACAGGCTGTTCATCAAGTGATCGAAGCGCTTTCAGTTCTCCCGACAGAGGTTCGTTTTAAGGAAAACCTCTTGGATAAATTTGAGAAGGTCTGGGATGAGGTGAGTGGTAAAAAGGGAGGATTTGTATCGATCAGTCACGAAGAGAAGTATAAAAATCGTGGCCGGTCGATGATCGAGCGCGTTGTAAAAAATCCAGGAATTCTCAAAAATAAAGCAGTAAAAATAAATATGGATCTGCCCTATTTTTGGCTTTCAGAACAGGAAAATATCATATTATGTGGAAAAGTTGATTGGCTTGAGTATTTACCCGAAACCGATTCGGTTCATATTATTGATTTTAAAACGTCTCTCCGCGACGAAAATCCCGACAGTCTGCAGCTCCCGATTTATCATCTTCTTGTAAAAAATTGCCAAAAAAGGGACGCGACGAAGGCAAGCTATTGGTATCTTGAACGCGACGATGGGATGGTCGAGAAAAAGCTTCCCGATCTGGATGAGTCGACGGAAAAGATTCTCAAAATTGCCCGTCAAATAAGCCTTTCGAGAAAGCTATCAAAATTAAGCTGCCCAACAGAGGGTTGCAGTGCCTGCAAGCCACTCGAGGCAATAATTGCGGGAAAAGGTGAATTTGTTGGGATGGATAACTACAAACAAGACATGTATATTCTTCCGTTCGAAACGAAAAGGGATTCGGAAATTTTATAATTAGCCCTCTGATATAATTTAGCCATGAAAAATTCAGTGAATAACTGTGTTGCAAAACAGCGAGCTCAAAAAAAAATTACCCAAGAAGAATTGGCGCATGCTGTCGGTGTAACACGCCAAACAATAATTGCAATAGAAAAAGGGAACTACACACCGTCTGTTGCGCTTGCATTAAAAATCGCGAACTACTTTAATAAAAGTGTTGAATCTTTATTTTCTATTAATGAAGAATCTTAACGAAATTACTATTACGGTCTTTACGGTTATTCTATTGC
Source organism: uncultured Gammaproteobacteria bacterium (assembly GCA_964490835.1). GTDB lineage: Bacteria > Patescibacteriota > Microgenomatia > Levybacterales > GWA1-39-11 > CAZBEA01. The sequence continues at coordinate 3,495 of CAZBEA010000081.1, read as the reverse complement.
TTGCATTTCTTGTTCATGAACCGCTTCTTATGCCAATGGGAGTTCAGATGTTTCTGATTGTTATTATGTGTATTTTCTATCTAGGTCTTGTAGCGTTCTTCTTCAAAGAAAATCCCAGAGATGAGCGTGAGAGGACTCACGGATTTGAGGCTGGAAGGTTTTCATTTTTGGTGGGATCGGTTTTCCTTTTAATTGGCATTGCTGTTGGGGTGCTGAGACATGATGTAAATCCTTTTTTGCCGATAACACTTATAGCTATGATACTTTCAAAGATATTCTACCGCCTATACTCCGACAAAAAGAAATAGAAATGTAAAGTTCACTTGACATTTTCAAAACTTTGATTTACGATGATTGTTATGGCTAGTAATTTCAAAAAAACCATCACAATTGGCACCGTAATCTCAATAATTATTTTGCTTGCAATTTGGGCAGTTGCTCTTTCTACAAATAAGGCCACTCAAAACGTAAAAGAAGTAATGAAAGGGTCACAAAAAAGTACCGCCCAATCTCAGAGTATTCAAGATGCTGTTCCAAGTGAGAACACTATTGATTCAAGGTATCGCTTCTATACAAAAGATATTCTCGATAGCACCACGGAATTTAGGAGAGTTCTTTATTTTTATGCGTCATGGTGTCCGACATGTAGACCGGTAGACGAATATCTCTCACAGAATGCTTCACAAATTCCGAACGATTTATTAATAATACGAGTAAATTACAACGACCCTGAGACAGACGAAGAAGAAAAATCTCTTGCCCGCACACATGGAATAACCTATCAGCACACATTTGTCCAAATCGATTCCGATGGAAAAGAAATCACGAAATGGAACGGCGGAAGCTTGAGCGAGATACTTTCAAACATTCAGGAATGATTCTTCTTATTCTTTTTTCATTCATCGCCGGGGTTGTAACGATCCTTTCTCCTTGTATTCTTCCAATTCTTCCGATAGTACTTAGTGGAGGTATAACGCATGATAAGAGAAGACCTACAGGCATAATTTTTGGATTTATCGCAAGCTTTACATTTTTCACACTATTTCTTTCAACAATTGTTCGTCTCTTCGGAATCCCTGCAGAGGCTCTGAGGGTCGTCTCAATTATTACTATCTCACTCTTTGGCTTGGGGTTGGTAATCTCACAGTTCCAATCCTTTCTTGAAAAACTCTTCACACGTCTAGGTACTGTCATTCCGTCGTCAGGACAACATACCGGGTTCTGGGGAGGAATACTCATTGGATTATCAATTGGGCTTTTGTGGACCCCATGTGTTGGACCGATCCTTGCTTCTGTTATTTCACTCGCTCTTACAGGGAAGGTTACCGGCGAAGCGTTTTTGATTACTTTGTCATATTCACTGGGAACAGCAATACCAATGTTTGGAATAATGATGACCGGAAGAGCTATCTTTCGGAGAGTCCCGTGGCTGTTATCAAAATCTGCGTTGATACAAAAATTTTTCGGAATTCTCATGATACTAACAGCGCTCGCACTCTTTTTTAATCTGGATCGTAAATTCCAGACATTTATACTCAACACTTTTCCACAATACGGTATCGGACTCACAAAATTTGAAGATGTAGACTCTGTCCAATCTGAACTTAAGAAAATAAAAGAAGGCCCGGATAATTCTTCCGTAAAGATAACTGATTCTTATCTTCCCGAGTACACAAAAGCACCGGAAATAATTCCCGGTGGAGAATGGCTAAACTCCTCTCCTCTTTCAATTAATTCGTTACGAGGAAAGGTTGTGTTAATCGATTTCTGGACGTATACCTGTATTAATTGTCAGAGAACCTTGCCATATCTAAGAGATTGGCACGAAAAATACAAAGATGTGGGACTTGTTATTATCGGAGTACATACGCCCGAATTTGAATTTGAAAAAGACCTTGAGAATGTACAAGAAGCTATTATAGATTTTGAATTGCCGTATCCTATTGTGCAAGATAATAACTATGCGACGTGGAATGCATATTCCAATAGATATTGGCCTGCAAAATATTTAATTGATAAAGATGGCATTATTCGGTATTTTCATTTTGGGGAAGGATCATACGATGAAACAGAAAAGGCAATTCAAGCATTACTCGAGGCTGATCCCAAGAGCCTTCCGCAGGTCGACAATCCCGCTTATTCAGTTGATGCACGAACAAGAGAGTCGTATCTAGGGTATGGAAGAATTGAGAATCTTGCCTCTCCGGAACCAATCGTAAAAGATCGACTTTCCAATTACTCATACCCTCCCGAGCTTCGAAAATCAACTTTCGCATTTCAGGGTGATTGGCTGTTAAACAAAGAATACGCAAGTCCCGCAAAGGGATCAAAGCTGCGATTATATTTTGAAGCAAAAGAAGTATTTTTAGTCATGCGTCCAAAAACAGGCAAGACTGAGGGAATAATACAGATCACATTGGATGGCAAAACTCCGACTTCACAGGCGGGTGATGATGTTGAGGAAGGAAAGGTTACTATTACTTCCGATTCCCTCTACAAAATTATAAAATTAGGAAGCGGAGCATCAGGAATACTGGAACTGGAATTTATCGATGACAACTTGGAGCTTTATGCTTTTACTTTTGGTTGAGATGAAGACAGTTACGGCATAACCCATAGAATTCCAATGCATGGTACTGAACTTGCACCTTCTTTTTCTGCTCTATGATTTTCTCGAGGTCTGAGATGCTACAATCAGAAATATCCTGAATCTCTCCACAGTGCTTGCAAATAAAATGGTGATGTTCTTCTACTTCGCTTAGTTCATATCTGACTTTTCCTTCCATAAGCTGAATTTGTTTCACGACGTTTTTATCTGCAAAAGAATTCAGAGTGCGAAATACCGTCGCAGGATCACTTTGAATTTTCTTTTTTCGAAGTTCGCCTACAATTTCCTGAGCGTCAATGGGCTTTCTTGTTTGACTTAAAATCGTAAGGATCGCCAGGCGAGCAGGTGTTACTTTAAACCCTTTTTGTTTTAAAAATTCGTCAAATTTCATACGCCAAGTATACCAAATGAACACTATTCTTTAAAACTTAGCGTTCATGAATTACAATTGATGGAGTGAAAGTATTTTTATTTATTCTTCTTGTCCCGATTTTTCTTATTTTTTCATCTCCGGTTCTCGCACAAAATCCTACCAATTCGTTTTCACCCGAAACCCCGCAGGAAAAAGTCTATGTTGGAAAGATTGAACAAATTCACGAAGAAGGCGAAAATACATATGGAAATACTAAAAACCCATACCAAATAGTAACTGTTACAATTACCTCGAAAGACAAAAAGGGCGAAAAAATAAGAATCGACCATGGCAAGCTATTCACGGTCGATAAAGAATTACTTGTTCGGGAAGGTGAAAAAGTCGTACTCCTTTCTTTCCTTCGCCCCGACGGCTCCGAAGAGTTCACGATTGTTGAAAAATATCGCCTTGATCGGCTCCTTGCCATAACACTCTCTTTTATATTTCTCGTACTCGCATTATCTCGACTACAGGG
>CAZBEA010000080.1:0-4678 GCA_964490835.1 uncultured Gammaproteobacteria bacterium | reverse complement strand
CATCCTGAAAAATTCAGAAATATTGTTCTAATGAATCCTGCCGGTCTTATCGGTCATGATAATTCGGCGTCATTTTTGTGGAGATTTGCAAAATCCGGAAAAGATTCCAAAGCTAAAATTAAAGAAGTAATTGAGGAGGCAACTCAACCCGATAGTAGATACACAGAAGAAGAAATAACCCGAATTGTTGAGCGAGATAAGGCAGTTAATGCCGCAACATCAACAGAAGTAAAAGCGAATAAAAAAATGTTTGCTTCAGAAATCGGCGCGCTTGCAGACAGTGACATCTTTGAAATGCTTGAGTACATACGCGATCATGATGTAAAAATTGCTGTGGTCGCAGGAGCATCTGATCAGCTTTTTCCGATCGAGCGGATGGGTCGAGAATTTGCAAAAAGATACGGAGAGCGGGGGAATTCACCGATTGAAGGGTTTTATTCCATTAAAGGCACTCATGCGGATATTTATTCTGATGCTAAATTTACTACTGTCCAAGGAAAAAAAATTGAGGATACAAATACTCAAAGAAATATTGGGGTTGCAATGGATGCCTTGAGAAATATGCAAAGAAAAAGAGAAAAACCTGTTGCTGCAGAGGAAGTATCATAAGAGCTTGTTCCACTTTGTTATAGATTCTCCCACTTGATCTAAGGTCTCTAAATTGGCTACTATGAAATGCATTATATGAAGTGCCCCGTTCATATATTATGATTATTCAGTATCATTGTCATTCAGCTTTTAACTAACTTGACCCGCACTTGTTGCGGGTTTTTTATTAGTAAAAAGCTTCTAATTTCCATCGTAAGAATTAGAAAAATCTATGCCAAGCCCAGAACAAGGATACCAATTAAGTTTTGAAGCATTTCAAGTTACGCACGAAATACCAGTTCTAAAGAGTGCCGATTTTCACGAATCAAGTGAACGTCCTGAAGAGAAATGTAATATTGTAGGAATGTGGTCTGAGGATATGGGATCCGATTTAGTGAAAGCGCTGGTGGTCGCCGGTAAAGGGGGGCAGCATAGAGGGCAGAATGGTGTTGGGCTAGAACTCGCAGGGGACGGGACAAGGGAGACATTTCATTATCCGAATAAATATAACACCGGAAAACTTATTCGAGAAGCACTAACCGAAAGAGAACAAGCAAGAATCTTATCATTTATACCAAAGCCAAAATGGGGACTTCTGCATGGGAGATATGGAACATCGGGAAATTATTCTGCTGAGAATTTACAGCCGGTAAAATTCAGGTTTAATGGAGATGAGGCATCAATTGTTCATAACGGTGAATTTGCGTTGACCGATGAGCAGCGGGATTCAGTCGGAGACGACTTACCAAAAGGCGCGAGTGACACGAGATATTTTGCAGAACTTATTCGGCGTACCCCGGGACACACATTTGAGGAAAAATTACTGTCGTTTCTAGATCGGAATGAAACAGTTGATCATTCTCTTGGCGCATATAGCATGATTGCAGGTGTTGGCGACGCATTATATGTGGCGCGCGACCCAAGAGGCATTCGCCCCATGGTTATGGGGAGATTTAGAAGAGAGGGCGACGAGCGTGAAAGTTTTATTTTTGCCTCAGAGACTCATTCGTTAAATAAATTGGGAATTGCGACCGAGCGCGAGGTAGGGAGAGGTGAGGTATTAAGGGTCGATGAGGATGGTCTTACCGTTCTTCGTGAGGCAAATGACGGATCGGGAAATTTTTGCAACTTTGAAGAGGCATATTTTTCCCGGCCAGACTCAAAATTCCCTCCCAGAATTCGACCCGAAGAAGGACAGTATGAATGGAATACATTTTATTCGTTTAGGGAACGGTGTGGTGAATTGCTCGCGGAAGAGTCTCCTATAGAAGGACTATCTTTCGTAACCGGAGTTCCTGATTCGGGTATGGCATTTGCTTCAGGATACGCAATGGGTATGCGTGCTCCGTTCAGACCGCTCATTCTCCGCGACCACTACGATGAGGATGGAGATAAAAGATCATTTTTGGAGGATCATGCAGTCGAACAAATCCGCTCAAAGGTTATTGGGAAATTGTCTTTTGTTGCAGACAAGCAAACCTGGAAAAATGCAATCGTTGCAGTGGGGGATGACTCGATGGTGCGGTCAAGTGTTGCAAAGGTTGTCGTCCAGGCGATACGCGATTTAGGAGCAAAAGAAGTACATGTTCTTCTTGGATTTCCTCCGGTAAAACACCCGTGTCATCTTGGGGTCAGTATGAGAACCCCCGAAGAACTGATCGCAGCGCGTCTTGATGGAGATGTTCAAAAAATTGCCGACGAGATTGGTGCAACGAGCGTAAAATATATCAGTTCTGTAGGGTTCAATCAAGCAAGGCTTGGAACCGCTCTCAAATTACCCGAGGATAGAAGAAGAATCTTCTTGGAAAATAGCGGATGCGGTGGGTGTGTAACGGGTCTTTATCCTGTGAATCGCGACGGATCAATTCCTGATCATGCACAGCATTTTCGGAAGTAAAATAATTGACAAGTAAGGATCATATTGTTGCAGTTATGCCTCAAATTTCGGATGCTTGCGCGGCCGAATCATTTCAAGAGCCAGTGTTACCGTTGATGTTCGTTCCAAAACTCGCCTATCAAGAACATGCCCTTTATATCTTCTAAAGAAAGGTTGTCGATCCGGATTATGAATAACAGCAATCGAATCATGCTCTTCCGAGAGTGTTGGAAAAATAATTGCTCCACCGTGTTCCATTACATCAAATGCTTTCAACATTACATCCATAGCATCTCCTCTCATGAGGTTATGATCTTCGATTGAATTTTGTATGTCATCATCTAAGAATGTATCGGTTGCAACAAGAATCGGAATTGCCTCAGGTCTGTTTTGGTGAAGCAGAGTCGCTCCAAATTCTTTTAATAATCCAAGATGTGCTGTTCTCAAATAGCGCAGTTTTAACGCAGCATTTCTTAAAAGCGAACCCTGATAGTCCGGATTCTTTGTAAGTGCGTGATATTCGGCAAGAGTTAATTGTCCTGTTGAGAGTAAATCATTTCCTCGATCCGGCGAAAGGGGAAGTTCGGTTTGGGCAATTAAGTTCGAAACAGAATTTGCCTGAATGAGATTACGAATCGCTCTCTTATATGCGAATTGCTCGCCAAGATTATAGGGCTTTTTTTCAACCATGGGGAACGATTATACAAACGCTTGAAAAAAAGATCAAGATTGGGTGGCCGGTGTGTCGGGAGGATTAAAATGTAGAAAAGAACTCAGTATTCCATCAACGATTACTGCCTGATCGGGTGTTAATTGAGATAAGGCTGTTCGGGGTAGGTAGGCTATATAATCCTCCTCGCCCGGCACATGAAACGCAGACTTTAATGTCACACTTTTTTCAAGAGGTCGAAAAGGATCTTCTTCGTCTTCATCGTCCGCAAAAATATTTAGAGAAAGTGTTCTTGTCGGGGTTCTATGTTCTATCGCGAGCTCACGTCCACCTGTTGCTTCCATTGTTTCAAGATCGTCAGGGATCACAACAGTCAGAATTTGCAATTCGTCCGGAATATACGTGTCGTGATGAAAGGCCTGGTATTCATGTTCCTCTTCTCCATTTTGGAAAATCGTATTGAGAAATTCGTTTTTGTGATTTCCATTTCGTTGCCTGAATGGTTCCTGACCATTCGACCAGAATTCCAATTGATGTTCCTCGTATTCGCCATTTTGTTCTTCGAGTGGATTTTCTTCCGATTTGGGTATTACAACTTTTTCGCCGTTTTTTGCAACCCAATTTTTAATCTGTTCGACTTTTTGCGCAATCCCTTCGCGCAATTCGGTTTCTTTTTTGAGTCTGGCAAGAGCCTGGTCAAATTCGCTGGAAGAGAACGGTTCTTCTTGCGGTTTTGGTTCCTCCATAGCCACATTGTATGCTTTGAAATTCAAAAACACAAATAACCCTTGATTCTTGTCGGCTAAATTTGTAAGATATTCGTTATGGAACAAACGCTTGTTGTAGTAAAACCGGACGGAGTCCAAAGGGGACTCGTTGGTGAAATTATTAAAAGATTCGAGACCACAGGCTTGAAAATTGTCGCAATGAAGATGATATGGGTCGACAAAGAACTCGTCGGCAAACACTATCCTGATTCCAGAACAGAACTTCTGACAGGAATCGGTGAAAAAACCCTCAAGACATACGCAGAATACGGAAAAGATCCCAAAGCAGAGCTTGGGACCGATGTTCCTCTTGAAATTGGGAAAATAGTCAATATGTGGAATATGGAGCTTCTTACTTCGGGGCCGGTTGTAGCGATGGTTTTGGAAGGAAATCATGCAGTTGATAATGTACGAAAATTAGTCGGTGCAACACTTCCTGTATTTTCAGCACCAGGAACCATCAGAGGAGATTATTCTGTAGATTCACCCGTGTTGGCAAATCAAAAAAAGAGATCTGTTAAAAACCTCATCCACGCATCCGGAAATCAAGAAGAGGCACGATACGAAATCGATCTCTGGTTCCAAAATCACGAAATCCACTCCTACAAAAGAGCAGACGAGGACGTCATGTTCTAGGGCTCAAGACCCTTTCTCTTGTAAAATATTCTAATGGAAATTCTCAATAGTTATCTTATATCGTCTGAAGTTGCAAGTTCTTCTGTTACCGGGAGATCTTTTGAGTGGTATCAAAAATTTTTCGATTACAAATCAGAGGAT
>CAZBEA010000079.1:0-4801 GCA_964490835.1 uncultured Gammaproteobacteria bacterium | reverse complement strand
GCCATTTAGGACTAATTTCTTTATTATTATTAACCCAATCCATTAGCCCTTCCTGTTGATTTTTTAATATTAGGCTTTTCTCAATACGAGAATTTAGCCATTCAGCTTTATCTTCACCAATAGTATTGGTAATAATACTTAATCTTTCTTTCCTATCTACATCTAATAAGTTTTCAAAATCTAAACCTTTCATTTTATCTGCTTCCTCTTTTGTGAGGCACTCTTCAAATGAAAAGCCAAATGGCTTTGACTTATCTTTGCCAAACCAATTAAATGAAATCTTCATAAATTACTTCACAAAATAATCAACGCTCTTTCCGTAGATCTTCGCAAATCGCTTGACCTCAAGAATATCAAGACGATATTCCCCGGATTCTACTCGGGAAATATACGATTGCGGACGCTTAAGCTTCTTCGCAACCTCGATCTGCTTCAAGCCGGCCTCAAGCCGTGCCTTGCGCAGCTTCTCGACAAATCTCGCGTATTCTTTTGTTCGTATTGTCTTGTTCATATACTACCAGCGTATATGTGAAATGTAAATATCTAAACTTTAGATATTCTGATATACTGGAATTAGCAGCCGTTCCCCGCCGCACTGCTCCAAAGAGCAGACCCCATCAGAAAAGCTTTCTTTTCCTTAAGAGAAGAAAAAACTCGGGCGCGCGCAAATCCGAAATGCAAAGAAAGGTTTTTCTGATGGGGAGTCCCGAGGCTTCGGGACTGCGGCGGGGACGGCTTCCGCTTCCTTACTCAGGGTTTTTGGCGAAATACATTCGAACTTCGTCCAATATGCTCCGCAAAAATTCGGGATTCAAAATTGGAGAAGAAAGATGGTCGGCGCGAAGCGCCGTCTGTTCTGTATTCCCCCCACGAAATCCCCAATCTGAAAGGATTCGCCACGCGGAGCGGGGCTCCTCGTTTGCCAATGCAATCTTATGAATCACACCAGAAAATTCTTTATCTATACACGAAAAAGTACCGATACCGAAGATCGGCAAGTCAGAAGCATTTCCGATCAACTGGCCGAGCTAAAAGAATTGGCGTTGAAAGAAAATATTGAGGTTGCAGATGTTTTTGTAGAAAAACAAACCGCCAAAGTCCCAGGTCGGCCAGTCTTTAATGAAATGCTTCTGCGTATTGAGCAAAATGAGGCTTCGGGTATCTTAGCGTGGCATCCCGATAGATTAGCTCGCAATTCCGTTGATGGTGGCAAAATCATCTATTTGCTCGATACGGGAAAAATCACCGAATTGAAGTTTCCAACGTTCTGGTGTGATCCGACACCGCAAGGAAAATTCATGCTTTCAATCGCTTTTTCCCAATCCAAGTATTATGTTGATAACTTGAGTGAGAATATAAAGCGTGGGAAGCGCAACAAAGTGAAAGACGGAATATGGCCTCAAATGTCGCCATTGGGCTACATAAACGAAAACGGCAAGATTGTACTTGATAGCGAGATTGCGCCCCTTATTAAGAAAACATTTGAGGCATATTCATCTGGGTCTTTCACTTTGCGACAGCTCCGTGACAAGTTTAACGAACTTGGATTGAAGCGAAAAAGCGGAAAGGAACTTGCGGTGTCGAATTATCAAAAACTTCTCAAAAATCCTATTTACACAGGTTTGATGTTGTATAACGGAGAGATTTTTGAGGGCAAGCACGAACCGATTATTTCAAAGAAACTTTTTGATTTCGTTCAGGAAGTGATGATGAGAAAGTCCAAGCCGAAAGGAAAAGGACTTAAACCATTTTTGTATAGAGGATTTTTCCGTTGCGGAGAGTGTGGCTGTTTTATCACTACTGAAACACAAAAAGGTCATAATTATTTGCGGTGTACCAAACGGAAAAATCCTTGTGAACAAAAGTATGTCCGCGAGGAGCTCGTCACTTCTCAAATTCAAGAGGAAATCAAAAAAGTTTCTTTGCCTCTCGATTGGCTTTCTTGGATGATTGAGGAGAACAGAAAAGATCAATCATCCGAAATCCAATCGAGCACGCTTTTTGCTGATAACTTGAGAGCCGAAATTTCTCTTTTGGATTCCAAGATTGAGAAGCTGATGACGGCGTATCTGGAGAGCGCACTGTCGCTTGAAGAATATCGTGATGCCAAGAGTACGCTCGTTGCCTCAAAACAGCTTCTCAAAGAGAAATTATCGGCTTTTGAGCAAAAAGCGAATAATCGGTTCGAACTTACCGAAAAGTTTTTGAAATACAATATAGAATTGGCAAACGAGGGAATAAATGAAGAGAAACTTCATTTATTCAAAAAAGTCGGTTCGAACTTTATTATTGAAGCTCGAACCGTACTTTTTGAGCCACGCGGAGCGTGGAAAAACCTTTTGAATTCGGGAATTTTTGGCGGGAATGCGTTTGTGTCGGCGCTCCGCGCCGACCCCATTTCGGCTTCTGATTCCGATTTCCAATTTTGGCGGAAGCGGGAGGATTCGAACCTCCGATACGGTTGCCCGTATGCCTGATTTCGAGTCAGGTCCATTCAACCTCTCTGGCACGCTTCCATACTTTCTTGTTGTACAGGAAAGTAGTGCTTCAATCAAGAGTGAGCCTTTTGTTCCCAGTGCTTTTATTGTACAATATAAGGAGAGAGGGTAACGAGGAAGATACATATACATTTTTTATTATGGCTATACCAGCGGCACTGACGTTCGCTGATCCGTCGGCGATCGTGGGACAATTGGATGTTGCTTCCGGAAGCAAAGTGGCGGATTTCGGATGCGGTTCCGGATTTTTTTCTTTTGAATTTGCCAAACATGTCGGCTCTGATGGAATGGTTTATGCTCTTGACATTATGCCATCGGCGCTTGAGGCGGTCACCAGTCGGGCAAAATTGTTGCATCTCACCAACGTATCCGCCAAGCGTGCCAATTTGGAGCGAGCGGGCGGATCCGGATTGGGGGCCAATAGCGTTGACTGGGTCATTATCAAAGACATTCTTTTTCAGAATGAAAAGAAGGGGGTTATCTTGACTGAGATGGCGCGAATACTCAAGCCCGGCGGTCACGCTCTTCTTATGGAATGGAATCCCAAAGAAACGCTTGTCGGACCGGAAGCAAGCTTGCGCATTGGTCCAGAAGAGTTGCGTCGTTTGGTGGAAAGCGTTCAATTGTCCGTGGAAAAGGACTTGAATGTCGGCGGTTTTCATTACGCCTTTTTGGTGACAAAGAAGTAGTATGCGATTTTTTTCTTGTAAAAAGAAATTTTTGTGGGGAGCGCTCGTGTGCGGGACGTTTTTTTTGTCCGGATGCGGTTTTAAGGACGCAAAACCCGAGCCCTATCAGGTGAAACTCGAAATGTGGGGGGTTTTTGATGATAGTGATGCTTATAACGAAATCATTTCTCAGTATCGCGCGCTCAATCCGTACGTGGGCGACATCACTTATCGCAAACTTCCTGTTGAAACCTACAAAGAAGACCTGCTTGATGCGTTGGCGGCGGGCAAAGGGCCGGATATTTTCATGATTCGTAATTCTTGGCGAGAAACTTTTGAAGATAAAATTGCCTTGGCTCCCGAGTACATGCTCAATGAAAAACAATTTCGTGACGCTTTTGTCGATGTGGCGGCTACCGATTTTGTGGATGAAGGGAAAATTTATGGCGCTCCGCTTTCTGTTGATTCGCTCGCCCTTTATTACAATAAGGATATTTTTAATGCCGCCGGTATTTCCCGTCCGCCTGTGACCTGGGAAGAGCTCGGAGATATTTTGGGGCGACTCAATTTTATCGATCAGTTCGGGAATATCACGCAGTCGGCAATCGCTTTGGGAACAGCGTACAATATCAATCGTTCGACGGATATTTTGTCGGCGCTCATGTTGCAGAAAAAGGGTGACATTTCTCGACAAAATGATGGCAAGAATATTTCTTTGAGTGACCAGAGAAGCCGCGAGGCCTTTGATTTTTATACACAATTTTCCCGTTTGAATTCCGCGTCCTATTCGTGGAATCCGCGTCTGCATTATTCCATTGATGCTTTTTATGAGGGGACGCTTGCCATGATGATCAATTATTCGTGGCAATATCCCGCCATCAAACAAAAGAACGCCAAACTCAATTTTGGTATCGCGCCTTTGCCGCAGTTTGTCGGGGAGCAACCGGAAAATGTTGCCAATTATTGGGGACTTGTCGTTTCGAAAAATAAGGTGAAGAGTGACGCGAAACAGGCGACTGCTTCAGCGGCGCCAAAAGTTGATCCTGAAAAAGAGAATTTTTTGCGTGTTCATGAGTCATGGCAATTCTTGAATTTTTTCACTTTTCCACATACCAATAACACGATGACGTTTCGCAATGGTTTGAGTGGTACGACGAAAGATCTTGCTTTGCCTTTTGATCCGGCAAAAAAATATTTGGCAAAAACGCTTAAGCCGGCGGCTCGGCGAGACCTCGTCGAAGAACAAAAAAACGATGTTGTCCTCTCTTCATTTGCGGCGGGTAATCTTATCGCGAAAAATTGGTATCAGGGGAATATGGAGGGAGTAGAGGCGATTCTTGCGGAAGCGATCGAGACAGTGAGCAGTGGGCAAAAAAGTCTTCATGAGGCCTTGGATACGGCAAGTAAACGTATCAATGTCCTGAAACGATAGCCTTGTTGACTGTGACAAGGAAATGCGGTACAATATGAAAACACTTTGAGGCGTCCCAAGCGCCTTTTTTCAATGAAAGAGGTAATAATTTTTTCAATATGGAAATTCGCAATATCGCCATTATCGCTCACGTAGATCACGGAAAGACAACCCTTACCGATGCTTTGATGCGTCAAACAGGTATGGTTACAGCTGAAGATGCC
>CAZBEA010000078.1:3382-4829 GCA_964490835.1 uncultured Gammaproteobacteria bacterium | reverse complement strand
ATACCGAAAGCTTTTTAAAGATTGGCATGCTGTTTTGTCGGCTGAGGAGAGCAACAAAGAGCAAAAGTTTAAACTCATAGTTAACAGCTACATAGAAATATTAAAGAATGATCCCGGATTGCCAAAACAGCTACTCGGAGAACATTGGATAGGATACGAGGCGTATTCTATTTTTCAAGAGATGAAAAAGATTTTGGTAGGGTAGCTGAATCTTTTTCTAACGAGAAAAAAACGTCTCCATCAACGTCTGTTCTTTTTATCGGTATATTAAGGCTTTGGATTGATAATAAAACATTTTTGTGGGGATGGCCATAAGAATTGAACTTGCCTGCACTTATCACTGCAACGGTCGGATGTGCTAACTGAAGGAGTTTAATGGAAGTACTTGTTTTTGAGCCATGATGGCCGATTTTGAGAAATGTAACGTGATCTATAGACCCTTGTAGTAATCTTTCAACTATTTCATAATCCACGTCAGCTGTAAGTAGGATTGACTTGTCGTTCACAAGGGCTTTCATAACAAGCCCGATGTTGTTTATATCTTTTTTTATGTTTGTAATACGTGTCATTTTTTGAGGCGATAGTATGTCTATTACCGATCTATCAAGTTTAATTGTATGAGCATTATTGAGATACGTAATTGTAGTTTTGTGGCTCTGGACAGTTTTTTTTAACTCTTGCCAATAAGCGTGGTCATCAAATTTTTGGTCGAGCAGTGTGCTTGGTACAAATATGTTTTCAATTTTGTAGCTTTGAAATAACCAAACAAGTCCCCCAACGTGATCTTTTTGGGGATGAGTCAGAAATACCATTTCGATTTTTCTGTCAAAGTAGGGCATATGCTTGCTCAAGCACGTCAAAATTTTTTTATGGGGCCCCGTATCTATAAGAACGTCTATTTTTTCCGGTAATCGAATATAAGTAGCATCTCCCTGTCCTATGTCACAAAAAACCACTTGAGCTTTATCGCGTGAAATGTTTTTGAGTAAAAGAACGGCGTTTATGGTGAGCGCGATAGCTATAGTTATAATTACTTTTTTCATATTAGAACCGGAAAATAAAAATAGGGCTTATGGAGTAACCGAATTTGGCGAGTGTCAAAAGCATTATGATGAGCGAATTAAGAATAAAACCAATAAGAGCACCGATTATCGGGATAAGGGTTCCTGTAAATGACAAGATAACCCCCATGACCATAATCGGTTCAATAATCCACGAAACCGCCACATTCATGGGGATGGCAATTAAGTTTATTTCTCTAAAAACACTGATTGTGATAGGCAGTGTCCCAAGTTGAGCCGATAGAGCAAGATAAAAGGATTCAATAAACGGATTTTTTTGATTCCTATTGAGATACGGATAGATAACAAGTATTCCTGCCGTGCTGTTTATTGAAAGCCAAAACGAAACATCATAAAACCATTTCGGATTTATAGAGAGCATGAGC
>CAZBEA010000078.1:0-3372 GCA_964490835.1 uncultured Gammaproteobacteria bacterium | reverse complement strand
CAAGTATGAAGATACTTCGGGTGCTGCGTTCTTTTATTTTTGAAAGAGTCAGGATTAAAGACATGATGGCAGCTCTTACAATTGACGGTTCACCGAAAAACAGGCATAAGTAAAAAAGAGCAACTGCGATCTGTGCCCCCATAATAGAGATTCTTCTTAGGTTGAGGGTGGTCAGTAAAACGGCAACAAACTCGCTCAATAGGGTAATATTTTGCCCCGACAATACAAGCATATGAAGGAGTCCTGTGGTTTGGAAGAGGTCATACTGCTCTGGCTCAAGCAGGTTTTTTTGTCCCCACACAAGTCCTGATAGAAGTGCTGCATGTTCATAGGGAAGAAATGTAAAATAGGGCGAAGTGAGAAACCGTATCATTATAATTTATAAGATTATGAGTTCCCGCACCTTTTCATAAGTTTTTTCTCCGACTATTTTTTTGTCCACGAGCTGCTCTAAGGTTGAAAACGGCCGATTATCAATGATTTTTTGAGCGGTGACTGCGCCGACTGAGGGTAATAGCTCAAGTTGTGTTTTTGTAGAAGAATTTATGCTGATTCTTTCCGGGAGAGGGGAATTACTGTTTTGGCGCTCTTGAACAAAGGGAATATATATTTTTTCCTCATCAACTATTTTTTTTGACAGATTGAATGTTTTTGCAATTAAATAGCGATCTGCATGAGGGTTCAGGCCATGGGCTTTTTGTAAAAGTTCGATGAGTCGTGTCTCTTGGGGTAGCTCATATATTCCCGGTTTTTCAACTGCTCCCTGTAAGTCAACGAAAATAGTATCTGTTTTGTCAGTTGTTTCTGTAACGGTGAAGTTTTGTGTCGGTTCATTTGAACTTGAGCTCTGAAGTTGCATGAGTCGGTAAAGACCGGCAAGAGAGAGAATGAGTACCACAAAAAATCCGACCGCAAAAATAGACAGTGGTTTTTTAATAATATGAAGCAGACACCCCCTCCAGAGTAGAAGTGCACGTGCTATAGCAGCGTGCCCTTTCATGCTGGGTATTATATATTGACTGCGGCTTTATTGCAAGAGCTGTCAGGTGATGAGTTTTGTTATATACTGAAATATATGATCATTTTGTATGAAAGTTTGGGGATATTATGCATTGCCTTAATGTCTTTTTTCTTTTCTATATCATCACTGTCTCAATACGATTTACAGGTATCGGCGATTTTTTTCATCGTTTATATGATCTTGAGAAAATTCGCTAAAAATTCTTTATTACTGTTTGTTTTGGAGATATTTATTTTTGTATTTCTTATTTTTTCAGCTGTATTTGTTACGGGAGGACTGAAATCACCGGTCTTTTTTCTTCTATATGTTTTGTTTTTCGGATTTTCGACCGTGCTTGAGCCCGTGACAAGCGTCATTACGGCATTCATTTTAATGCTTATGTTTTTGCTTACAGCCGACTACACATTCGGTTTTCATGATATGATTCAGATCATTTCGTTACCTGTTGTAGCGATTATTGCTCAATATTTTGGCTCTATACAAAAGTCCTATCGCACACAAAAAGCAACACTTTTTAATGTGTTTAAGTCACGTCACAATTTACAGTCGGCCAAACAAACACAAAAAGAACAGACGCTTTTATTTTTGACTATTACCCTTCACAAACACTTTGAGGACATGAATGAGCGGCTGCAAAATTATCAAGGCGACCAAGACCTTATGTATTTAAAAAAGAAGATGTTTGAACTCGAAAAACTCATTCAGCAATTTAAGATTTATGTCGAGAACATATGAAAGGTTTAGATTTTAAAAGAAGCTGCGTTGCTTTGCTGAGCTTATTGTTGAGTTTTGTTTTCTTTGTATCTCCGGTGAGGGCCATCAATATGCGTTCTCCTAACTATCACATCATTTTCGGAAATATTAACAGTGGAGGGAATGAACAAAATTCAACAAATTACCGACTGGATATCTCTTTGGGACAAGCACTCGCTGAACGTTTTACTTCTTCAGGATATATAGTAAGAGCAGGGTTTCAGTATATACACATCTTATATCCGTTTGCTTTTTCTATATCAAATACGTCCGTTAATTTTGGCACAATACTTCCTAACAAATTTTCTACTCAATCAGTTATTCTTACCGTATCAAACAGGGGACAGGGTTATGAGATCAAAGCCTTTGAGGACACGCCTCTAAAACGTTTTTCTTTAGAAGAGATACCGGATACTGAGTGCAATTTGACAAGCCAGTGTAGCTTGGGGTCAGCAAATATATGGGACAATACAAATGCATACGGTTTTGGTTACAATATTTCCGGAGTAGACAGAACGCCGGACTTTATAGACGGGAGGT
This sequence comes from uncultured Gammaproteobacteria bacterium, assembly GCA_964490835.1. Classification (GTDB taxonomy): domain Bacteria; phylum Patescibacteriota; class Microgenomatia; order Levybacterales; family GWA1-39-11; genus CAZBEA01. The sequence goes on along the minus strand of CAZBEA010000078.1, from coordinate 1,058 downwards.
ACTTTAGGCCATTTGCATCAGATAGCCACAATGAGAATCCAATTACTATTATGGAGTCCTCTCAAGCCGTTCGAAACAGACAGGGAATTCTTACGATGAAGATTAACATCAGTCCGATTCAGCAAACAGGAACATATCAAACTATTGTTAATTTTATTGCAGTACCTAAATATTAAAATGAGACAAAAACCGCTATTCAACAAAGCATTGATATTGTTTTTCTCGGCTTTGTATATGTGCCTTTTTGTGCTCTCCACAAGCGTAAGAGCACAACAGCTAGATCTCTCTATAAATCCGCCACATATGGAAATTCTTTTGAAGCCGGGAGTTTCGCTCATCGAAGCTATTGAACTTAAAAACCTTGCGGATCCGGCAGTATTTTCAACAAAAATAGTTTCTTTTGTACCCGAAGGAGACTCCGGAGGGCGATTGTTTAAAGAAAAAGCAGAAGGACCGATTCGTTTCTCTTTAGAAAATAGTAATTTGGAGCTTGGGGAAAAGTTTTTTCTTGATTCAAAAAAGAGTGCTCAGGCACTCTTGAAAATACGGGCAATCAACAATGCGCCCGAAGGTGATTATTATTACACATTTTTCTTTATTTCAGAACCGCCTGTTTCTCAACAAACTGCGTCTCGGGCAAAAGCCTATATAGGAGCAAATATTCTTATATCAATAACAGAATCGGGCATTCTTGTGTCAGAGGGAAAAATCGCTCAGTTTCAGGTAATACCCGACTATACGCTGCGATTTTTGGGCAACACAGTTTACTTGGTCGATAGCTTCAAGTCCGTTTCAACAATACTCAAAGTGGCAAACACCGGAAAAAATATTATTACTCCGAAATCAACAATTTCACTCAAAGGTCCCTTTACCGGAACAAAAAAAAGAAAACTTATTCCTTTGAATGTGTTGAGTTATTCAGAACGAATTATGTTTGACGAGGAAAGCAACTGTCGCAGTTGTGAGCTGCGTCCAAGCACGGTGTTTCCGGGTTTTCACATGGGCAAATACACTCTTTCGGCTGACGTTGAATTTGAAGGTAGCAATAAGAAGCTTTT
>CAZBEA010000077.1:0-5530 GCA_964490835.1 uncultured Gammaproteobacteria bacterium | reverse complement strand
CGAGGGAGAGCCTGTCTGGTTTATGGGGTTACCGTATATGGCAGTAATTCACTTGAAAAGAGCCGAACAAGCAGCTCAACTGGGGTCGATGGTAAGTGCTAAAAAATTCGGGGTTAGGGGTATGAGATATCTTGATCGAGCCTATGAAATAGTTGAAGACAATGGATGGCCACCTGAATTATTTGAAAGGAACAATGGGAAGTGGGTAATTCCAAGTGACGGAACCGCCAGTCATATCGGGTGGAATGATGCTGCGCTCGTTCAGGCAGGCGCTCAGGCGCTTCGAGTTAAGTCGCTTATATCAGTCTAGACCGCTTTTACTAAGCTGCAGCTTCTCTTCCTACTTTTGCGAATGGAATAATTGCATCGGTGAGTCGATTTTCACAGGAGATGAATATAGAAAATTTTCTATGAAAATCAACACATATAAATAACTCATAGTATTGAAATCGTTAGATCATTATTGCTATAATCCCACGTATGGGCGAAAAAACACCGATTCGTTTATCAAGTCTTATACAGCAGGCACAGCCGTCTCCAACGGGGTTGCCGGAAGATATCTTAAACGCACTTCCAAACGCCGATCAACGGCCTTCAAAGAGTTCACTCGCCAAAACTGTTAAAATTGGTGGGACAGGAGAAGTAATAACTATCTCAGATTCGGTATTGAGAACCAAAAACGGTAGAAGGTGGGGAGATGCTCTCGATTCAACCCAAGCTGCGCTTCGTGTACTGGTAGAACATCAAAATAAAAGATTTGATTCCGAGTCTCGCGCAGCCGAGGAACCGTTTCATCTTGGGATAGAACTTGGTGCAACATTTGCTTTTATGCTGGGAGCAAACGAACAATTTCAATGTGGGAAAAGCACACATAGAGAGCGCGATGCGGAGAAAATAAAGAATGAATTACTTGAGCACCCCGCAGCCCGATTTGTAACGAACAAAAGAGATGGGGTAAGTCTTGCTGATATTTTTAATTCCGAAAATCCTGCCAATCTTTTTACACCTTCTTCTGCAATTGATTATTTTTTCTTGCCAATGTTTGTACCAAATGACGAAATAGATGAGAATGGAGATCAATTAAAACATGGAAAAGAAGCGACTCAAGCCAGGTATGCAATTTTACCGGTACTTGTTGGCACAGAATCGTTTGAGGAGCCGTTGGAAGGAATGGAAAAGAAAGCGCAAGATAATGCTCGGCAATATATTGAGAAGGTAACAGAAATTCAGGACATGCTCTTTGAAGGTCTTTTTAAAGAGGGAGACGTCAGTGAGCGATCGTATATTTTGCGTCAAACATTGCGCTACCCAAACAATTTTACAATTGCACTATCAACTTTTCTCTCAAATGACAGGGGGTATGAATTTTTTAGAGCGACCAAAAAGCTCATCTCAGAAGTCAGTGGCGACGATAAAGAAGGTGCACTCAGGCTTTTGCAGGGATTTTATGAGATTCTTGAGATGCGTGAAGTTCGACACGAAGCATTTACTATTGATGAAATTGATGAAATATTTCCGGAAGAGATGCCGGACGACTCTGTCGAAATGTCGGGAATTACCCGGCAAATTCATACCGTTTTTTCAAAATCGTCTCAAAGAGAATATGAAATCGGTTCTGAATCGATTGATTGGAAAGGATTTCTGCCGGCTGTTGCCGTGAAGGTACGGTTCCCTCATTATCCCAAACCTGTAGGGGTTGTTGAATTGATGTATGGGGGTGGTGAAGAGGGAGCTAAGAAAAAAGAAGTTAGGCTCGTAGTGTATGGGAAAGAAGAATATTTTGACTGGTCTATTCTTGATGATCCACAAAGCGCTCCCGACTTTCTTACAAAAAGTTTGGTATTAGTGAGTTCGGTGATGAATTCCTGCGCTGAGGAGGCTGGGAAAATTCAGGCTGAGAAAAGAAAAGTAAACGATCATCCGGTAATTGAGTCCCCAAAACCAAGAAAGTACAATCCGCATCGCAGAAAATCTTCGCAAAAATCAAACGCCCCGTGGACCAACTTGCCGCTCCAAAAGAGAGCAAGCATGGATTCACAAACCCCAACAGTTTTTGCAGAAGAGGCACAGAAAGGAAAGGGGAGAATAATTATGCCTGACGAGGTATCACTGAGAAGAATGATGAAGAAGTTTTCTCCGGACGACCAAGAGATTTTTATCAAAAAATTATTGGAGTTTCAAAATGAGGGGAGAGGTAATATGACTTGGATGGTTGCGCCGAACGGGAAAGCGGCAAGAACCGAAGAAGGAGAAGGGGTATATAAATTCACGTGTTCGGGAAAAAATGGAGGAAAGAAAGGTCTGAGAGGATATTTTGTGAAGGTTGGTTATCTTCAAAACGGCGAGCCGGTTTTTGAATTGAAAGACTTAGAATATAGAGGAAAAGTTAGTTACGAAAATGGGTTACCGATACAATAGGTTGCAGAAAAGATTTGTATTTGGTATACTTATTTCACTCTAAAGAAAGCACACGTTCTCACAAGATATAAGTTGTGCCGAGGAGCAAGTTTAATATTTATTATTTGACGCTCCTTGAGGGAGCGTTTTTTAATGCTTTCAAATAGGGTCCCCAATTTTGCGAAGCAAGAATTGGAAAAAATTATGCCAAGTCAAAAAAATACAGAACAATTAGGAGTAATTAAAGATCAGCTTGAAAAAGCAGCAGCAGTCTTTTTTGTTGACTATCAGGGACTTACCCATCAGCAATTAGAGGAATTGCGAAAAGCTTTGCGATCTGCAAACTCAGAAATTGCTATTCAAAAAAATACGCTTCTTAATATTGCACTTCAAGACAAGAAAATCGACGTAAAGGATCGTCTTACCGGTCCAAAAGGAGCTTTGTATGTATATGAAGATGTAATCGCTGCTGCAAAGGTTCTGAAAGATTTTAGTAAAAAATATGAATTACCGAAGATTGAATTTGGAATTTATGAATCGGATGTTATCGACGAGTCAAAAATCCTTGAACTCGCAACACTTCCTCCAAAAGAAGTACTTATTGCGAAATTACTTGGAATCTTCAAGAGTCCGTTGTCCTCTCTTGTATACGATCTCAATTATCCAATCACGAAACTTGCTTTAGCACTTAAGGAAATTGAAAAAAAGAAAAATTAATTTCCAAGAAAGAAGGGAGGTGTAGTCACAATGGCAAAAATAACAAAAGACGATTTTATAAAAGCAATTGAAGAAATGTCAGTTCTCGAACTGAACGATCTTGTTAAAGCTTTAGAAGAAAAATTTGATATTCAGGCTGTTGCGCCCGTTGCTATGGCTGCACCTGCTGCAGGTGGAGCTGCTGCCGACGCAGAACCGGCTGAAGAACAAACAATCTTCAATGTCTGGATCGACGGCGCAGGAGCTAATAAGCTCGCTGTTATCAAAACGCTTCGAGAATTAGCCCCAACATTGGGTCTTAAAGAAGCAAAAGATTTAGTTGACACCGCTCCAAAAGAGGTCTTGACTCAAGTCGATAAAAAGACAGCTGAAGAAGCAAAAGCCAAACTTACAGAAGCAGGCGCTACCGTTTCTCTGAAATAGTAGTACTCTTTGTAGTTTGATAAAAGATCCCGCCACTGTGCGGGATTTTTTATTGGTTCTGTGATAATCTTGAGGTATGGATTCTGTAACTGAGGGATTTGAAATTCTCCCAGAACAATTGCAAAAAGTATCAGAAAAGAAAAACTGGTACGAAGATGAGGAGTGGAAACAAAAGGGCCCAGGTAAGAGGCACGAGATGCAAGTAGGGGGATCAGACGTTACTGTTGTCAATTTTAATGATCACATAGATTTTCAGAATTATCTTGATCGAACTCAAACAACGCTTGAGGATTTCCAAAAAAGATTTCCTCAAGCAAAAGGAAAGTTGAGATGGATTTTAATTAGAGACACTCAACCTCCACCATTGCATGACGAATTTCCTGCAAATGGGAAGACGGTTGCGGATGCACGCGAAGGAACCATGATACTTGAACCCAGGGCGTTTGAAGATGTGCCACATAGAGTTTCAAAAGCAGCAAATCTTGAAGGAACTCTTGTACATGAAATGGGTCATCAGATCCAAAAAGAATTTGACGTTGAATGGAGAGAGCATTTCCCTTGGCTCTATGCTGTTGACGACCCAGATAATTGGATTTTCGACAAAAGCGCAGAAAAGGATATATCCAAATTAAAATTTCCCATCAACAAGAATTCGGGAAGAGTAGCGTATAGAGGTCTTTATCCCCGGTTCCCCGAGCAATGTGTTACCGATTATGCAAGACTATCATCAAACGAAGATGTTTGTGAAAGCATAGTCTCATATATGTTTGACCCCGAGTATTTAAAGTCCGTCTCCCCACAGAAGTATGATATAGTGGGCCGTCATACCACTGACATAGAAGTGCCGCAGGAATAATCGTTGAGTTTCCCGCCTCTTTTTTGTATAATATCTTCCTATGGCAATGATCTGTGATAATTGTGGCAAGAAATCGATGTACGGACATCGTGTCTCGCATGCCAAAAATCGAACCAATTATAAATTCCGACCCAATCTTCAAAAGAAGACAATTGTTGAATCCGGCAAAAAAATGCAATTAAGACTTTGTACCAGCTGCATCAAGCTGATGAAGAAGATCGACCGGGACAAAAAAGCGCTTCTTGAATCGCAAGCGACCGCAACAGTTTAAGGATTTTTTTGCAGTAAGCTAATTATTCTATTTCCTTCGCTTCCGTATCCATTCAAAAAATCTTTATAACTCATTATACTTTTTCCTTCCATTTGAATTTTTTTTCCGGGAAGTAATTTAAACCGTTTCATTTTTCCCATAAATTCGGTTTCAAACCATACGCCCGGCCATGGGTAGTAGGCTCGCACAATATTATCAAGGTTGGTTGGAATATTATTTAGATCAATTTTTCCGTCTTCACGGGAAATTTTATAGGTAAAAACTTCTTTTGCATGGTCCTGATCGTGCATTTCCACCAATTGACTAGTTTCATATTTCACGAGAATTTTTTCGATCATGTCAGACCCGATTTTAAAGAGAACTTTTTTAAGATCCTCAAGTGTCTCATTTCCCTTTAAATCATATTCTTGTTGGGAAAGGATCGGTCCGTGATCAATTTGATCATCGAGTTTGATTATTGTGACACCCGTCTTGGTATCACCATTTTTTATCGCATACTGTACAGGGCTTGGGCCTTTATAAATAGGGAGAAGTGAGGGGTGGATATTAAGAATTCCAAGAGGAAATGCTTCAATTATCCTATTTGGAACAAATGCGCCGTATGATGCAAGAATTCCAATTTCGGCATCGAGGTCTTTTATCTTCTGTCGGTCTTCTTTATTGTTAAGATGGGTTGAAAGAAAAGGGATATTATTTGACTTTAAGAATTCATAAAATTTTCCCTCGAGTTCTGTTGTAACCACAAGCTCTAATCCGTGGTCTTGCAACATCTGGATAACAGGAATTGTATATTCTCCCGAGCCAAAAAAGACTATCTTCATGTGATTATTGTATCACAGCATTTCAGCCTATAGAAAAAGTGGTAT
>CAZBEA010000076.1:0-5733 GCA_964490835.1 uncultured Gammaproteobacteria bacterium | reverse complement strand
CACCCTGTGTGGTTTTTGGATGGAAATCCGATCACAGGTTACAGCAAATTAAAAAACGGAATCAAACTCATGTTCTGGAGCGGTGCCGATTTTGATGAATCAAAGTTAATTCCTGGCACCGGCAAATTTAAGGATGCTTCAATTACGTACACGAATACCAGCCAGATCAATATCGAGGATCTAAATCGGTGGCTTGAAAAGTCTAAAGCGATCCAATGGGACTATAAAAACATCGTAAAACGCAGGGGCGAATTAATACGTATTAAATAACTGAGTTTTATCTTCGAGTTAACTGAGTGTTATTTCAACTTAAAATAAATCGTGGTACAGGTCTTCTTCAGAACTTCACCGGGGATAAAGGTTTCGAGTTGTAATTTGTCACGTCTGGTTTCACCAAGCACCTGACCCTTTGAAACAGCCTCATCTGTACGAGCTATTACTTTTTCTTCCTGAGGGGTTGGAGTCTTTTGCTCCCTACCCTCACCGATATTTGCAAAGAAGGCAAATACTTTTCGTAAAATTGAAGGATTATCACTTGCGCCCAACACTACAGAATCACCGGTAATTCCGGGGAGAATGGCAAGCTTTTTGATACATTTAATTGTTGTCCAAATTCTGTGCTCTACATTTCGTTCCAACGTAGGCATTGTAAAGTTCCAGACTGACTTGTATCGTACTTTTGTAGCAGATTCTTCGGTTACGGTTGCTGCGATGTCACCTGACTGAATAATAATTTTGGTACTGGCAGCAGTTCCTTTTCCTAGTGCAAATTTCATAGACTGTATCTTTGCATACGAAGTATCTGCCCCTTCAACCTTTCCTGCCGCAGTAACGGTCGTACTTCTCCCCGACGCAACTCCTGAAATATCCATACCGTCACACTTACACATCGCTGGACTAAATGGATCAGGGGTAGGGGTGGCTGTTGGAGTCGGTGTGGATGTTGGAACTCCGGTCGCGGTAGGCGTAGGCGTCCTTGTCGCGGTCGGCGCACCGGTAGGTGTAGGAGTTCTCGTAGCTGTAGGAGTCGCTGTGGGGCCAACACATGCTCCGCAGTCAGCAGGACATGACGAGCAAGTCTCTCCTCCAGAACAGACACCATTCGGACAAGTAGTAGTAGGACAGGTTCCGCAGTCAGCAGGACATGACGAACAAGTCTCTCCTCCCGAGCAAGATCCATTTGGACACGTAGGTGGCGCGACGCATGTTTTGCTTGACGTATCACACTTTGTACAGCTGCCTGCAAGTGAGCAGTCAGCATCCGTTAAGCACCCAGAACCACAGGCAGGTGTCTGACACGATTTACCAACACCACCAGGCCTTGGCAAACATTTATTACAGGTACCCGGTATCGAACTACACTTACCCGGGTCGGAGGCACAGTCATCTCCGCAGACTGGGTCTGGAGTCTTTTTGCAACAAATTGAAACACCAGCAACACACGTCAACCCATTATTAGCAGGCTCCCATCCTACAGCACCGCATCCATTTGGCATAGTTGAGGTCTGACACTGTTGAGTGGTGGTCGTGGTGCAGGTAATAGGCGGAGCACTTGGAGTGAGTGTAATTACCCCACCCCATTGGTTACTTCCATCGTTTACAAAGATAGTACTCCTCCCCTGCCCAGTTAGCCATGGATTCGAAACAGGCATTGAATTGGAGTTATATCCGCTTTTTGATGCGGATACTGTAAAACCACTTACTGTGCAGCACACATTATCGACTACATAATAATTTCCTTCTGGATATGCAGTATGAGTTCCTGAACTTTTTCCTCCGGGTACGTTGCAGTATGTAGAGGGGCTATTTCCGTTATACGTTACGGTAACTGTTGCGCCGGATATGTCATTGCCTGAGGGGTCTCTGACATAGATAATATGGCGAGCCAAGTCACCAGATGTTGCAGCGTCAGCTTGAGAAGCGAAAATAAAAAAAAGATTAAAGAAAATGAAGGCGCTGATTAAATATAAAAATTTCTTCATTTTAAAACTGAATATTATTCTCTTGTATTAATTGCAAAATTAAATCACCCTCAGGATCACCGTTTGTACCCGAGGTAATATTGTAGATCTGACAACCACCTAAAGTACAAACTACCTCTGTAACCTCAGGCGGGGAAGTCGCCATTATTGTTTCATATGAGACGTTACCAGGCGTAGCAAGAAATTCCTTATAAGTCTTGCTAGCATCATCCCAACCTGAATATTGAAGTGCATAGTTATTTTCAAGACCTTCAAAAATAGGCTCGGTTGCTATATCGAAGTTTTGATGGATAGTGTATAGATCTTTTATGCTTCCATCTTCTACGCCTGCTTTTATTTTGTTAAGGAACTCTGTTGCGGGAACTTTCCGTTGATTAGCTATCTCTTGATTAAGTTCGGGTGAATACACATCCCATCTGACGGAAAGAACCTCGCCTGATCTGGAAGGCTTTATATTTGCAATAATCTTCTCATGTAACAGCTTGCCTTTTATCACTTCAGTCCAGTCATCATCTGTCCAGCCATAACTCTCTAAAGTTTTACTAATTGCATCTTGCCCACTTGCTTCAATAAGCTCATTTTTTCTATTTTCCACCTCTTCGTCGGTCACAGAAATGTTATTCTTTTTAGCATATTCCAGAATTTGGAATCTCGCATCTATAATTTTCGGGTCATCAACTACAGTCTGTTCTCGACCATAAAATTTTGAGAGTCTTACATTCTGTTCGATTAATTCATCCGAACTTATATTATCTTCTTTTTTAGTATTTTTTTGAGAAATTATAAAAAGCAACACAAGACTTAAAATCAAGAGTAAACCAATAATCACTAAGCCAATTATTACTTTTTTACTCTTTATCATTCCACCACTCCCTGGCTCTCCGCTACCGGTGGGTATTGTTCCCATTTTATTACTCATTTGGTTTGAATTTTCTTCCATTTAATTTATATTACAGAATACTGTATTTGAACCTAAATATCAATAAATGCGGCTACATTCCCAGCAGTAGCACACCGATTATCATTGTCATTACTGCAGCACCGATAATTGCAATTGATTGGACAGGTGCACCGGGGGCCTCGATCGTGGGTGTTGGGGTATTGGTTGCTTTCAAAGGAATAGTCGGTGTTGCAGATGCGACAGGAGTCGGCGTGAATGTCGGAGTGAATGTTGGTGTTGGTTCTTTTGTCGGAACAGGGGGAGTTGTCGGTGTAGGCTCAATAATTCCGTCAGTCTCACACAGCAGTGAATGTGACCCAGTACCACCCGATTGTCCTGCCGCATTCACGGCAGTGACATCACATTGGTATACCTTATTTTGATTCACCGGAAATACGATTTTCGAAACCGAAGTATCGCCTGACTGGTTGTAGACAATATTTCCCGTATCAACTTCGGTCACCTTGAGTTGGTAACTTGTTGCATCGGTTACGGGATCCCAGGTACAACTTGCTTCGAGAAATGAACAGTTCAGATCAGTACAGCTCGGGTACTCAACAAGAACATTCTGTGGGGTAGCGGGAGGGTTGGATGAAACGAGCGTATTCTCAACGGGGGTAGGACTCGTATTTATTGCGGTTCCTGCGGGGTCTTGAGCGCGAGATCTGGTATCCTGACTCTGACTCATCAAATAAAGGGTTATTCCCACGACAGTTAATGCGACTATGCCGCCCACTACAATCAGTAAGAGCCTTTTATTCATCTAATAACTTCGTTCTACTTCTTTGATCATAGAACAAATTTTAGAGAGCGGTCAAGTGGAAGTTTGCGGCGTGAATTTACTCTACAAGCGTGCCGACTGCAACGAAGCGTTTGGTATCAAGAAATCCCGAGCAGGTGTATATCGTTATTCTACTATCCTCTGTTTGATTTAAGATATGTACCTGATCAGGAGTAACTTGCGCAGTATACTCAACCGTATATTCCGAAAATTGCGTAGGAGAAGTATAAATCTTAATCGAGTCACCTATTTTTATTTTCTTTAAGTTCCCAAGCACATTATTCCAGTTATGTCCGTAGAATATTGTATTTCCACGCTGCCCCGGTACTGCGGATGTTGAGAGATACGAGATTCCATTATTTGTCGTTTCGAACGTATTGTTCTGAACTTTTGCGGGTACTACAGGAAGGTCGGCTCCGATACTGTTTATTAACAGTCTTTGCGGAACCAAACTTGCTTCAGCGGATCTGGAAACAGCATATGATTCAAAACCTTTTTCAAGACCCCATGGATTTACTCTTTGAAAAATAGAATACGAAAAGAGAAATAAAAATATGAATCCGAGAATAAAAAATGAAAAAGAAAAAAGACGGCGAAACATTATTTTCCGCTTTTTTTGAAGAATTTGGACGCTGCAAAAGCGACTGCACTTGCCATTCCAAAGCCGAGTATTGTTGCAATATTACCGGTTGTAGCAAGCCCCAAAACATCGGGATTTGAGCCACCTGAACCTGAATTTGAGTTAGAATTTGAAGATGAATCCCCACCAACTCGTGATGTATTACATGAATAATTTGTGTTTTTGGCCATGTATGGCTGGTCTGAAAGTCCCCATGCAAGACCGTTGGGAACTTGAAACCAACCGTCATTTTTTAGATCTTGGATCTCTTGGTCTGTAAGTTGACTATACGCAAACCAGTTGGTTTGGATACCCTGACCGTCTGACCCACAAAAACACTGTGTTACTGAATTACCCAATACATTGTAGACGGTATCGCTTCCGCTATAAGAATTTGAAGAACCGACTATGCCATGCGTTCCATTGGAATAACTCACTTTAATCGTTCCTTGTGGATTAAGGCATGATGGAAATGTTGGGAGTGTTGCAGCATATGCTCTGCCTGTGACGGCAAGGATTGATATGACTGACAAAAATAAAATTGCTTTTTTCATAGCCTCAAAAATAATATTATGAGATTATAGCACAATAATATAGGTTGTCAACTACTTGCCGAGGATGGATTTGATATCGAACTTAAATATAAAATGAAATAATTTATCTCTGAATGAATTTGAATCAAAATTAACATCTTGGATTTTTATTGTAGTGTTTGTTATAAGATGCGATATTGCGACCTGAGAAGTCTTATAACCTTTCCCACTAACAGTTACTACCTCATTTGTTTCGATGTACGGCAGAACAAAATTTCCTCTGTCATCAGAACTGGTTTTATATCGGGTTGTCGCAATTGATATTCCTTTAACGGGCTTGTTATACATATTTCTAATTGTACCGTCTACATTTTGAGGCGCGAATACGGATTTAAGAATAGAAACAGCCTCGCGCGCACTTCCATCGTCATTCCATAATTTTGTGCTTCCACCCCTGCCTACCCAATAATTAATTCCTATTAAATTCTCATTTTCGGTCAAAATTGAAAATGACTCCTTTAGCCACTCAGCCTGTTCACGCTCATCTAAATTTCCATGAACATCAGGAATTGGTGCTCCGAATTCTCCCAAAAAGACTTTCCCTCCGGAGTTTTTAGCAATTTCTGTTATGTCCTGAGAAGTCTGGTGCCCTGAGGGGACGTAATGGTCAATAGCAACGATTCCCCCAAGAGCACTCGTCGTCGGACTGTCCATTACGAGCCTGGCAACGTCTCCATTCATCGAATTGTATCCGAACTGGATACTCTTTCCCATTTTTGCAAATGCGCTGTTCATTATCTCGTGCTCCTCAATGAGAAACTTTCTAAAGCCCTTCACATCTCCTGTGTGCCGCGGGTCTCCGGGACCACCATTCTCGC
>CAZBEA010000075.1:0-6062 GCA_964490835.1 uncultured Gammaproteobacteria bacterium | reverse complement strand
TTCGAAATTTTCAGCGCAATATTTGTCGAAATATCACCATGCTCAAGACTGGTTGGAATTGTGATTTCAATATCCGAATCGATCCCAAACTGAGACATGACTATTTCTTGTAATTTATTTTTTACTTCTTGATTCATACACGTATCATATCAAAACTTGATACTCATTGGATGGGGTGTATAATCCATTGCATGACACACGAAAGTCGACCAAAACCAATTTCCGAATCTGAATTATCATTTCGCAACACAGCACGAACTGTCTTAAATCCAATTTTCAGAGGTGAGGTCGCCTCCGAAACACTCCCGGGCCTAAATGCTCTTGCAGAACTCAGGGATCACACCGGACGGGGGGCAATTTTTTACGCAAATCATATCGACAAAGTTGATCCACTTGTCGCAATGCTCCAGATTGTAAATAATCACGAGGACCTTCAGGATGCAGAAATTGTAACCCCGCTTGCCCATCATCAACGAATGGATGGGATACATCTTATCGATCTCTCAAGACGAGCCGGAGTAAATCCCATGACCATTGTTACTGAAAATTCACACGAGCGATATGAGAAAAAATTGGCCAAAACTTCACGCGCAAGAAGAATTCTACAAACAATGGGTCCAATCGTTCCACCTCCAAACTACGAGGAATTTCTGAGATCACAAATTCCACAGGTCGGAACGGGCGGAATAGAATTTGCACAAAAAGCTACAGATTCGCTCTCTTCCGGCGGCCTAGTCTATCTTCCGGCACAAGCCGAGAGAAGCAGCATGCTAAGGCTTCCTGATGAAAATATTACAGATTACCCGGATGAGCACCGAAAGGAACGACCATTGGGACTTTTGGTATCAGCACTTGAAAGAGAGGGGCTACCTCTTGATGAGATTGGGCTTATATTTGTTGGGTTTTCATTCGCGGGAGATCCTAACTATGGAAAAAGACGGGGATTTAATTTTGGAAAAAAACACATCGTACGATTCGGAGAGTTCACGACGATTCGGGATGCAGTAGATGCAGCCAATGGCAAAAAGAGACTCGATGAATGGGCAATTCTGAACGGGATTGCGCCGATAGTCGACAGAAATTACCTCTCGCCTCAACTCAGACGAAAGTATGAAGTTGCAGTTATTGAGAGGTATTCGCAAGAGGAATCTATCTCACAATAAGACTGGATTTCTGACCGAGACTATCCATGGTGTGCTTGTAATATCTTCCAACCACCGGTCTACGACCGACATTCGGTGTCATTTCAACCATTGCTGCTACTCCACTTCGCGATAATTCCTCAATTGATGATTGATAATCGACGATCTGAGTAGGCCCCACAGCCATCTTCTCAAAAATAATTGCAGGCTCAACAGATGCTACGCCATTCAATATCCACGTCATAGACGGTCTATCGGCAGAAACTCCTGATAAAAATTCTCTATATTCTTCTACGAGAGGCGCCATAAGATCACAATGCGAACCAAATGATATCGGTAGATTAACAACTTTCCTGCCATGACGGTTGGTTACTTCTGTTACGAATTCGTCACTCCCACTGTATATCAGTTCTTTTGGCGAATTTCTATTCGATACTGCAACCACGCCTGATTTTCCTTCATCTTTCAAATCGGATTCTACCTCTTTACATAATTCGACCAAACCCTCGTATCCACCGTGAAAACCGGCAACATAGACCATCCGTCCCGGATTTTGGATGGCTGCTTTTTCGGTCAACTCTCCCCTTTTCTTTGCAACAAGAAGTGCTGTTTCAAAATCTGTCATACCACTAATGTACAGCGCTGCGCACTCACCCGCGCTTTGTGGAAGAATAAATTCTGCCAAAGCGGACCCGGCATATTCTTCGGCAAATGCAGCGTATTTGGCTGCGTAAATGGTAGTATTTGCAAGATGACTATACAATGTCTGCTCGACCAGGCTCTGGGCTACTTTTTGTCTTTCAGGTTCCACTTCAAAACATAGTCCTTGTATCGAAAATCCATCCATTTCCTTCATCAACAATCGCTCTGCTCGATTGAATATGTTTTGGAATCCCTGCGATGATTCATACAGATCTTTGTACTCCTCACCGATACTTGTCCCCCCTTGCCCGGCAACGCCGATCGCATATCTGGATGGTAGTACCTCCTGCTCGATGTGATGTTGGAGTTCTTCTTTGCCCGGCATAACAAGTTTGATTTATAAATGAATTATATTATTTAATCAATCCTCAACCATAAAAACTGTATTGTAAATAACAGAAAGGAGAAAATTCAAAAAAATCAATTAGCCGAGATCTAATTTCTTGAGGAATTCTTTAAAGTCGCCGTTGATCGCAGGATGTGCAAGTGCGAATTCAACCATCGTCTTCATGTATTCGAATTTATTTCCGGTGTCGTAATATTTCCCGTCTTTAATTTCATAAGCCAGAACCCTTTTTCCGTCGTTGAGCATAAGCTTTAGTGCGTCGTTATAATAGAATTCATCACCCTCATTCAAATTTTCTAAAACGCGGTCTAGATAGTCAAAAATGTCAGGCGTGAGGATAAAGCCACTCACCGTCGCCAAATTTGAAGGTGCATTTTGCTTGCCCGGTTTTTCCATTAAAATTTTTGCCTCAATTATCCCGTCATCTATTTGCTCTCCGCCTGCAAATCCATAGCGCTCATAATCCTCATCGGTCTTTGCTCTAACCGATGCCAGAACCGAGCACTCATATTTTTCATAGACTTCAATCATCTGCTGAAACCGCGATTTAGGCTCGGCTTTTATAAAATCGTCACTCCACGTGTATATAAACGGCTCATTGCCAACGATTGATCTCACATTCATAAGCGGTGTTCCATTGCCATACGGTCCTTTTTGTCTGACATATATAAAGTTGGCCAAATCGGCAATTTTTTCAGCCTCTTCAAGGAATTTTATTTTTTTCTCGCCGCCCATTCGAAGATTCTCGACCAGTTCCATCGACGGCCTGTCAAAATGATCTTCAATAGTTCTCTTGTGATACCCGGTAACTATAATAATATCTTCGATTCCTGCGTTCACGAGCTCTTCAACGACATACTGGATAACGGGCTTATCGACAATAGGCAGCATTTCCTTGGGCATTGCCTTTGTCTGGGGGAGAAATCGGGTTCCAAATCCTGCTGCGGGGATGACTGCTTTGCGGATCTTCTTCATAATTTCAACAACTATTTCAGTCTAGTGCGACATTGGAATGTTGTCAAGGATGTATTGTAACACACAACATTTTATACTAAAATCACAGGCTATGAAGGAATCTCTCTATTCAGTAGGGCGCGCGGGGATCGCAGGAATTGCGATTGCTACTGCAGGAAGCTGTACATCAGAATCGGAATACATTCAAGGAACGGTTCTTGACATGAGGAGAGAGGCAGAAGAACACAGAATTGAAACACGCACCGAACTCTTATCGGACTGTCCCGTCGGCACAACGCACCTATCCAACTCTTGTCTCCCAAAACCGTACCTGGTGACGGTTGATATATGGGATACTGCTGACTATATTCTGACTTTAAAAGGTAAAGACGGGAAGGTTTTTGAAACATATGTTTGGCCACGAATTTATCGCAACACTTTCGAAGGCGATTCTGTTCGTATCGACCCACTGTACGGATCTCTCACAGACGATAGCAATATTGAAACCGTAATCGGTAAAAAGCCTGTTCCCAAGGAATAATAATTACTATTTACATATCTAATGATTGTGTGATAAAATTACGTTCATGTTTACATTCCTGGGTGAAGTACGGACCGAGTTATTAAAAATAACTTGGCCATCACGAAAAACAGTACTTGATCTCACGATTGTAGTTTTGGGTTTGAGTGCGATTGTAGGAATTTATCTCGGCGCAGCCGACTACCTCTTTACTCTCGGACTCGAATATCTCGTTAAATAATAAATATGGAAGACAGTGCGCGTTGGTATATTGTACATACGTATTCCGGACATGAGAATAAGGTCGCAAAGACTCTTATGCAACGTGTTCAGGCAATGAATATGGAGGATTATATCCTCGACGTTCTCGTGCCTACCCGCGAGACTATCAAAGTCCGCTCCGGAAAGAAAGAAAATATCAAAGAAAAGATTTTCCCGGGATATATTCTCGTAAAAATGCAGCTTACCGATGAAGCATGGATATTGGTTCGAACCACTCAAGGCGTTACATCTTTCGTCGGAGCCATGAACAAACCAACAGCAGTGCCCGATGCTGAGGTTGAGGCTATTATTCAATTCGTTGATCAAAAAGAGCCGGTTTTCAAATCTGCTTTCTCTGTCGGTGAAGCTGTCAAAATCAACGATGGTCCATTTTCTGACTTTTTGGGAACAGTGGAATCTATCGATGAAGAAAAAGGCAAGATTAAGGTATTGGTAAGTATTTTTGGACGAGAAACACCTGTTGAGCTTGACTTCTTGCAAGTTTCAAAGATATAATCAGGAACAAATTCTAAGCACGAATTTCGAAGCACGAAACAAATTCAAATGTTTCAACTTCAAAATAGAAAAGTTTCGGATTTCGTATTTAGGATTTAGAAATTTAATTTTAGAATTTCTTTTTCCAAGGAAAAAGCATTATGGCAAAAAAAATCAAATCATATATAAAACTCGCAATTAAAGGCGGCGAGGCCAACCCGGCACCACCTGTCGGACCGGCTTTGGGTCAACACGGTCTCCCGATTATGGATTTTGTGAAAGCATTTAACGACAAGACCATGGATCAAAAAGGCACCCTGCTTCCCGTGGTCATATCTGTATATGAAGACAGAACTTTTTCATTCATCGTTAAAAAACCACCAATGTCAGAACTTATTAAGATGGCTCTAAAAATTAAAAGCGGTTCCCAGCGCCCGGGACGAGATTTTGTCGCAACACTTACCAAGTCTCAAATTGAGGAAATTGCCAAGACCAAAATGGAAGATCTGAATGCAAATGATGTAGAAGCGGCAATGAATATCGTACGAGGTACAGCCCGATCGATGGGTATAAAAACAGAATAAAAAATGAGGCCTCCATTTGGCTTTGCCCAAATGGAGAAAAGAAATTATGGGAAAAATCAGAGTAAAAGTTATCGGCGAAGACGAAGCGCCAAAAAAGAAAAAATCATACGAAGAACGAAAGGCTGAAAAAAGAGCTGAGGAATCAGTACAGGAAACTGTAGTTGAAACAGCTGCTCCTGTTGAAGAAGCCGTTGTGAGCGAAGAAGAGGACGAGGTCGCAGAGAAAGTAGAAACAAAAACCCCTGAAAAAACACCTGTTGTGAAAGAGGTCAAAACAGAATCAAAATCAGAAGAAAAAGTTCATAAAAAAGCTGCTAAAAAAGTTCTCTCTAAAAAGTACTCTTCAAATTCATCATTGGTCGATAAAAACAAAACATACAAATTAGACGATGCCGTTAAAATTCTAAAAGGATTTAAGGGCTCAAAATTTGACGAAACTGTTGAATTACACCTCAATGTAAAAGAAGAAGGAATTTCAGGAACACTCTCGCTCCCGCACGGAACAGGAAAAGAAGTTCGGGTAAAAGTTGCAGATGAGGCACTCATTGAACAAATCGAAAAAGGCAAAATTGATTTTGATGTCCTTATCGCATCTCCAAGTCTTATGCCAAAATTAGCAAGAGTTGCAAAAGTTCTTGGACCACGAGGTCTTATGCCAAATCCAAAGAACGGAACGGTAACCGATGATCCAAAACCACTTATGGAAAAGCTTTCCAAAGGCCAAATCAGATTCAAGACCGAAGCCAAAGCTCCGGTAATTCATCTTTCTGTTGGCAAGGTATCTTTTGACGCAGACAAATTGTCCGAAAATATTACAACAGTTCTTACCTCAGTTGGTGCTAACAAAATCACCAAAGTTACCCTCAAATCCACCATGTCACCGGGGATTAAGATTACTCTGTAAAAAGAATTACCGACATGCCACAAGAAAGAAGTCCGCATCCATCAATGAGCTCTCGAGATTCACGAGAATTAAGACGTAGAAGACTTGCGCTCCAAGATATCAACGCACAGGGCCACATGGATTTTCAATTTGAAGACCCATCAGAAGATATAAG
>CAZBEA010000074.1:0-6136 GCA_964490835.1 uncultured Gammaproteobacteria bacterium | reverse complement strand
CCATCGGGTCCGGTAAATACATAGCTTACTCCATCACAATTTCCCGTGAGTGGATTTGCGATTGCAATTTGGAATGATGCGGAAGTGTTTGGAGGCGTGATAAATGTGGGGATAACCCTATTGAATGCTGTGGGGTACCCGATGTCGAAGGTGGAGGACTCATATATCCCGAAGGATGAATAGGTTCCTCCTGGACCTCCTCGAATAATTTTAAATTCCGCATTTGCGTCACCAGTCACAATATACGAATAAGCATCTCCATCTGATTCAAGAAGCGCGGTTACTCCATAAATACCTGAGTCAACTTGCAAGCCACCGCATCTCGTCGGGGAAGATTCATTTGTAATATTCAATACCTGATATTCTTCACCTCCTGTACCTACCAAGAGCGCTCGATTGCCGGGAACAATTTTGACTCCTCGAGGACTCATCCCCCCGGCTTCATACGTCGACACGAGAGCCAAACTAAAAGAAGAACTATTTTTCTGAGCACTCGTATAATCGGTATTTATAATAAAAAATTCGGGGAGCGACCCCGATGCATTTGTAGCAAGGTATGCTCTTGTTCCCGTTTCATTCACATACACTTCTTGGCCATTTTCGCCATTTACATCTGCTCGGGCACCTCTGGTCATACTCCTTGGATTTGAAATGTTGATGAGTCTCAGCTCTGTAGAGGACCAGCCATTAATGGCGACATATGCATAATTTCCCACCACTACGACTTTTTTCCCTGTTGCAAACAATGAGCCCGGAAACGTCTCAAAAGTAACTGTTCCCAGTTCTGGACGGGATCCTGTTTTAGAACTTAAATCAAATGTCCTAAGCCGAGAACCTGCAGTTGCATATCCAACATTATCCTTTACATACACTCCTTCTGCGCCAAACCAAGAAGAACTATCATAATACCCAACGATTGCATTTGTAGTTAAATCGACGATAATCACATCTCTATTGTAAATATTGAACGGATCATCAACTGCTACATATGCATAATCTCCATCAATAAACACATCGTTGGTAGAGTATCCCGGAATAGTACTTGCTATTGAGAGTTGAGGTGTTTCATCATTTGTAATATCGATTTCAACAAAGCTACCTGTTGAAAAAGTATCAGTACCAGTAAATCCCTTTCCTTCCCGAGCAGTAACTGACCTCGCTCGTCCTTCCTGAGGCAAGTTTAATTCAGAGATGATAAAGTCTTGTGGCCGGCACCAATCTCCATTTCCCCCTGCACCCAAAATTAATTCTCCGCCATCCGTATTTACAACGGAAATTGAATTGAGAGTTCCCGAATTGAAATCCTCCTCGGTTGTTTGAAGGTAGGTGGCATTATCGAGATATCTCGTTAAGTAAAGTTCTGCGGACATGGCAGATGCTTGGGGTTCATCCCACGATACCGTAATCACCGCCTTTTTTGTTGACGGGTCTACAAAACCTCCTGATTCAACAATAGTATTTTCACTTGATCTCTGAACAGAAGAAATAAGTACAGAAGTGGTAATTCCGTTCTCAGTAATTGTGCCATCTGCAAGCTCCCATTGACCATCTATTGCTACCGGATGGAATGTGCCGTCTTCTGTAATAGTATTCCATCCTGATTCCCGAATACTTCGCAAGGCGTTTTTCACTTCAAGAACTTTTTGCGACGCGCGAACGCGATTTGCTTGCTGTGGTTTCCCTTGCCTTCCCGTTATCAAACCTCCGATAAATAAAGGAAGTAATGAAGCAAGGAGCGCCATCACAACTAACAGTTCAATGATTGTCTGTCCTTTCGTTGTATTTTTCATTGGGTGACAAGGTTTGCAACTACACCGAATTTATTAAGGGTAATTTCAACAGAGTTTGTGGATTCAAAGATAATTATCGTACTATTTCCCTCAATGAAATCTCTGATTTCACCACTTCCACTTTCGAAGATTAGTTCCGAATTTGCAAAAGTCACATTAGAAAAAATAAGCTCTCCCTCGAGCGGAACAGTAAAATTAGTTGGATCTTGAGCGTCATAGGCATTTCCTTGAAACAATACGTATTCGCTTTCACCAAAATAGATCCCAAATGTATGCTCGTCTAATCCTTGTTGATGCATTGCTTTCGCTTGTTGATGTTTCATGTCAGAAAGAAGTATTTCAAGCGATTTGTCAAGATATGATTTTCTCTGGACACCAATAAGGTTTATGGAAGCAAGGGACATAAGAACTGCAAGTATTCCCAACACAACAATCATTTCTACTAACGTATATCCTCGATTCATTTCGTCTTTATTGATAGATAACTCTTTTCATTAACGCTGCCCGACTTGTCCTATGAGACCATATATGGGAGCAATAATCGAAAGCATCATCCCTCCGACAACTAAGCCGATAAACAAAAGCATCATAGGCTCAAGGAGTGCAGTAAGTGTGGTAAGAGAACGTTGAACTTCATAATCCATATGATCTGAAACGTCCTGCATGGCCTTTTCTAGAGTTCCTGTTTTTTCTCCCGCTTCAACGAGTTTCACCACCATCATGGGTACCAATCCTTTTCCATCACGAAGCCCCACCGCAAATCGTTTTCCCGCAAGGATCGAATCATGACAATGGCGCACGAGTTTTTGCATATCTTTTCGCCACATGATCTGTTCACAGAGCTCAAGAGTGCTCGTTAGTGTTAGTCCTGAAGCCAAAAGAAGCGCCATACTCCGGGTCCACCGAGTAATATCAATAAGCTTGATGAGGTCCGATATCAGAGGGAGAGAAAAAAAGAAACCAAGGACGAATGAACGTTTTTTTTGATACAAAACAATGAGAAATATAATTGATAGAATAATTCCTACAATAAGGGGAATGGTATTTTCAAGGATGATGTGGGACATGAACATAAGAATCTTCGTGGGGAGGGGAAGTTCCACATTCATACGACTAAATACCGAAGACAGTTTCGGCATGACAAAAACAAGAATGACCGTCAACACGATCGCAAATACGAGCAAAATGACGCTCGGGTAAATCATTGCAGATTTTACTTTATCCAAAAACTCCATCTCTTTTTGAACATGTGTCTTGATGTCTTTGAGAGCAACGTCCAAATTGCCCGCCTCTTCTGAGGCACGAATAATATTGACTGTCACTTTATCAAATGCTTCAGGGAACCGGGCAAATGAATCATGGAGTTGTTTTCCTTGGGTTAAATCATTGCGAATTGCAGTAAGGAGTTTTTTTTGAGACCCCTTTGAATCTTCAAGTAAAGAATCAACCGCTTCAAGAATAGAGATTCCTGCCTTCAGCATTGTTGAGAGATTGTCGAATAATGCAATTTTATCCTTGGTACCTAACCGTATGTGTGCATTTCTCATGAGATGTGTTTAGAGTGATTCAACTTTGGTAACCCGAAGCACTTCCTCAATGGACGTTATTCCCTGTGAAACTTTCAATAGTCCGTCCTCAAGCATGGTAGTCATTCCCTCTTCCTTTGCTTGTTTCATGATAACGTCAGAATCTGCTTTCTGTAAGATAAGCTCACGAATTTTTTTCGTGACTTCCAACACTTCGAATAATGCTACCCGTCCTGCATATCCTGTAGAATGACAGAGCGGGCATCCGGCGCCATGATAAATATGGATCGTTTTTTTCTTCCCAAAGTAGGTGGCGACCATTTCACTGGGGATATTTTTACTAAAATCATCAAAACTCACTTCTACTTGAGTCTTGCACATTTCACAAATTTTGCGTACCAAACGCTGTGCGATTATGACGTTCACTGTTGACGAAACTAAGAAAGGTTCGATCTTCATGTCCATAAGGCGGGGGAGTGCGGTTGCGGCGTCATTGGTATGCAGAGTCGAAACCACCAAATGTCCAGTGAGTGCAGCATTTACGGCAATGCTTGCCGTTTCAGAGTCTCGAATTTCTCCCACCAAAATGATGTTTGGATCTTGTCTTAAGATAGAACGGAGACCACTTGCAAATGTAAGGTTCGCTTTTTTATTCACTTGGATTTGGTTGAGCCCTTCGATCCGATACTCAACAGGGTCTTCAATCGTAGTAATATTCTTTGACCTCGTATTGAGAATTTTCAAAATGGCATAGATGGATGTTGATTTTCCCGAACCCGTGGGTCCCGTGGAAAGAATCATTCCATATGACTTGGAATAAGCACGGCTTACCTTCTCAAGATCGATATTGGTCATGCCAAGATCAGTCAATGTAATTTGTTGTGTTTGTGTGGAAAGCAATCGGAGTACTGCCTTTTCGCCATTGACAATAGGGATAATAGAAACCCGCAAATCAAGATAATCTTCTTCGATCTCCATGCGCATTTTCCCGTCCTGAGGGCTCATATGCTCATCTGTCCGGAGCTGAGAAAGTACCTTAATACGCGTCATGATCCGTTCATGGAGGTATGTCGGACAGCGCACCACATCATGGAGGATTCCATCAATACGATATCGCACGAGGGCATCTTCTTCTTGAGGCTCAATATGGATGTCTGACACTTTTTCATAATATGCCGTCTCGATAATGAGGTCCACGACTTTTGAAAGGGAAATATCATGTTCGTGTCCAGGCTCTGTTCCTTCAGAAAGAAGCCGGTCAAACGCTTTCTGGAGATCTCGCTTGAAAATATAAAAGGTATTGAGAATGTCTCGTTCAGTTGCCAAGTGAGGAACCACTTTCGCAAGTGTTTTTTGCTCAATCAGGTGGATGATCTCTTCATTTCGTGGATCTGCCATTGCAACTTTTATCGTTGACCCTTCTCTTTCAAATGCAATGACTTTTTTTCGCCGAGCAATTTTTTCTGGCACGATATGAGACACGTCCTGGGGAATAGTTACTTTACTTAAGCTTACAAACGGAATCTTCAAATGATTCGCAACTACAATGCCGAGCTTTTCATCAGAAATGATATTCATTTGAAGGAGAGCGTCCTCAAAATCAGTATGAGCATCTTTCATGAATTGATGCAATTTTTTCAATTTTGGCTCATCAATAAGCCCCATTTCGCTTAAGAGTTTTTGGAGCTCTTCTTCAGGTAATAGCATACAATTTCAGTAAATGAACTTAATGGCGATGTGTTAACTGGACCACTTCATCAATTTTTGCAAGAAGGGTATCAAAATCAAAGAAACTTTTATTTACATATCCTGAAGCTCCCAGTTTCATAGCACGTTCAACATCTTGTTCTTGGCCCAGAGTGGAAAAAATAAGGATTGGTAGGCGTGACAATGCTGGCATTTTTTGCAACTCGGTGAGAACTTCAAATCCGTCCTTATGAGGCATGATGATATCTAAAATGAGAAGGTCTGGTTTTTTTTCAGACAAATGCTTTAATACGTCTTTTCCGTCGACTGCAACATCCACAGTATGTCCATGTTCTTGGAGTTGAGATTGGTAGAATTTTTGGAAAAAAGTATCGTCGTCAGCAAGTAAAATATGCATAGGTTTCAATTAATTAACTCGTATCCTTATGTACGTAATGAAATATGTGATATTTGCTCAAGCGTTTCAATATTTTTTGTCATCTTGAGTTCGTTTCTTTGGGATTTGATTTCCTCAAGAGATTGCGAAATTGCTGACACCAAAGCCCGCATTTCTTTTAAAAGTTCGCGGGAAAGCGTATATTCTTGCTGTTTTGTTTTGGAAAACAGTATCTCAAGAGCATGTGAGGCAAACCCAATCTGCATGTATCCCATGACCAAACTTTGACTTTTCAGAGAATGTGCGGCGCGGTGAGCTTCATCTATCAGTTCGGAATTTGTCAACGTATCAGAGAGGGAATTTAGTGACTTCAAGAGTAATTCGACCAAATCTTGAGAGGTTTTCAAGTAGAGCGTTTTATACTCATGTAAATCTATAGCCATATATCCAGTATATGGTACAGATTAAGGAGAGACAAGTATAATAAGGTATGGCAAAAGGGCACCCCCAAAAAACACATAAACATACAAAACCCATGAAGCTTTTGAGCCAGTTCTTCTTACTGGGAGCATATGTTGTAACTTCTATGTTTGTGACTCTGAACATTTTAGTTTCTCAATATATCCCTGATCAATTTACCGCGATTGCGCAAGGCGAAATGTCAGCGATTCTGGAAACGATACGAGAAGGAAGAGTTCTCCATCAATTTCAACCGCTTTTTGGAGAAGTAAAAGGTT
>CAZBEA010000073.1:4999-6138 GCA_964490835.1 uncultured Gammaproteobacteria bacterium | reverse complement strand
CGTACGATTCGATAAGACCGGCATTGGTTGCTCTGTCGCCCTTTTTCGCAGCTTTTTCAAAACCCTTTTTTCTCAAAATTTCCTTCGCTGCTTTAAGGTCGCCTTTTGCTTCCTCAAGAGCCATACGACAATCGGCAACTCCTGCTTGGGTTTCTTCTCGTAATTGTTTGATAAGTGATACGTCAATGGTCATACTTATTTTGCTGATTTTGTCTTTTCGGCAGTTTTAATAGCTTTTTTCTCTTCTTTTGCTTTCGCTGCTTCTTCTTTGGCCACTTTTTTTGCTTCGGCAGCGGCTTCTTTTTTCTCGCTTGCTGCTTTTTTATCAGCTCCCTGCTTTAGTCCTTCCGCCCATGCATCTACCAAATACGATGTGATCAGCTCAATTGCTCCAACCGCATCGTCATTTGATGGGATTGCAAAGTCGACATCTCGTGGATCGGAATTTGTGTCAACAATTCCGACCGTTTCAACATCCATTTTCCCTGCCTCATCAACCGCTGTTTTTTCATGATGCGTACCAATTATTACCAATGCTGATGGGAGCCCTGGAAGATCGGCAATCCCCTCATAAAACGCGAGTAATTTTTCTCGTTCTCGTGTTGCAAGAAGAACTTCTCTTTTTGTATAGCCTTTTTGAAGCTCCGGTGTATTAATGAATTCTGTCAATTCTTTCAATTTTTTGAAATTCTTTGAAACTTCCTGATAATTGGTAAGTGTTCCACCGATCCATCGTGAATTTACAAAATAAATATTTTGTACTCCGTCTTTCCAAGCTTTTGTTACCGTGTCTTTTACGACATTTTGAGCCTGCCTTTTCGTTCCGACTACAATAATTGACCCGCCCTCACTTGCCAGATCCATCAGATACTTTCCTGCTTCTAAAAGTCCTTCGAGGGTTTTTTCAAGATTGATGATGTGGACATTGTCCCGTTCCTCAAAGATAAAAGCTGCTGCTCTCGGATTGGCACGGTTAACCTGATGCCCAAAATGACATCCTGCTTCCAATAATTCTTCCAACGTAATATCTCGCATATTTATAAAATTAAACTTAAAATTGTGTCCTTTTCCCTCCGCTGAGACTGTAGGATTTAGGACACGTAGTCTTCAGCGTGCGTAATGAAAGTATTATAGGAGAA
>CAZBEA010000073.1:0-4899 GCA_964490835.1 uncultured Gammaproteobacteria bacterium | reverse complement strand
AGTTGTCGGAGGGAATATCTGGTGAAAATACATATCCTGCTGACCTCGGATCAGTAGAGATAAAGATCAAATAGCTTCTCTCTTCTTGCTATTTTAAATCCTTATATACTATAGTAGATTTATGATCGGAGGCCGTGGCTCAAGCTATATTTATCTTGTTCTTGTAGCTGTGATCGGAGGATTTTTAATGGCCGGCGGTAGCAGAATGAATGATGCAAGCTATCTGACTAAGTATAACAATCCGACCCCGACCAGCCCAGCCGGCGCGTCAGTAGCGACACCGACACCTGGCGCAGTCGGACTTCCAGGAGGAGCAACAGCCACTCCTACCCCTACACCCACACCATGATACGATATCAAAATCCATTGGCAAAAAAAGGTTTATTCATACGATCTTCCCGTGGCGATGCGACAATAAGTGTAATTCTCGCCATTATTCTTATAAGTGGAGTATTCCTGACCGGTGGGATACTACCCCATATGGAAGATGAGACATTGAAAAAGGATACCACTGCAGTTGTACAAGGAATAAAATCAGAAGATGAGTCCGGAAATTCATTCATCGCATCTAACACGACAGGTAGCGACACCAAAAGATCTATTCAGATGAAACAACTCGTCCTCATCACCGCCACCCCAACGCCATCAGTCACCCCAACACCTTCACCGACTCCAACACCCACCCCTACTCCAACTCCAATATCTGGCACATCAGGATCTTCTGCAACCGCTTCTATTACTTTCACCCTCGATGCCTGTGAGCTTATTAAGGGTAAAAAAACAATTCAAGGAAAAATTGTAGCAACAGGAACAACTCAGGGATATCTTCTTCTTGAGAAAGAGGGAGCTATCACTGGATTTTACACCGAATTAGGAAAAGTACTTTTTGGAACACCTTCTCGCACCTATAATCTTTTTCTTACCGAAGATGATGGTGTGATTGATAAAAAATTAAGAGCAAAACTATTTTACACAGCAGGGAAAGTGGGCGAAGTGTCGGGAGGGACTGAAGCTGTAATCAAGGAATCGACAACTCTAACCTGCAATTGAGATATTAAGCATTGACTTATAAAAATGAATAGTATTAAAGTTATATCTAAATAGCATATGAAAACAATCTCTTTTTTTATTTTTGTAGTCATAATCTCTTTCCTTTCTCTGTCTTTCGTGACGGCTATGATCACTCCTGACGCCTTCGCGGAAAAAACTTCGGAGACATGCAACTGCGATAGGGGATCGACGTGTGTTGGAAATGGGCAAGATTGCAATTACAGCTCTGCCCCTTACTGCATCGAGGGATACTGTCACACAAGTCCCGTGCCTGATGGTCAGAAATGCGGCGAGGATTCGGACTGTAGTTCTGGGCACTGCATTGAAGACTACTGTGGACAATACAGGTGCAATGAAATAAGCGTAAACCAGTGTGAGGATAATTTAGACTCATGCATGATTTATAGGGGCGGAAGAGGAGACGCCCAAAGGTGCCAGATTAGGCAAAATGTCGGTCAGAGTTGCTACGATGGCGCGTGTTATGCCGATCAATACTGCATTCCTGGAGCAAAGACAAGTGGACCAAACGTTGGCATGGTAGGATATTGTGGTAAAAATCAACAAGGACCTGGAGAACCGTGTTGGGAAGACCCACACTGTATAACTGGGTATATATGTAATATCGATGATGTCTGTGAGCAAGAACCAAACTCTCCAGCCACACCTCAAGACCCTGTACTCGAGGACACATGCACCAAGGGTGTTAGCTCAAGCGTATGGTCGTGCAAAGAGACATGTGATCCTCTCACTGAAGATGATAAGACTTCACTAGGACCAGCCAATTATGGATGCGCTCTTAGCGAATCCCAATCTTTTACCGTGATGAAATGTTGCAAAAAAAGGATTGCTGTCCAACTGCCATCAACAATTGCTTGCGATGCAAGTGCGCTTTCGACTTATGCCTCTTCTATCCCTGATTCCTTGAGGTCCCTCGCCAGCTCCGCATCAATCTCATGTGTCTCTTCTGCTTCGACATGCTCGTCAGGAATCGGCTATCCCGCGGGTCAGACAATTCCAGGTACGAGTTCTGTAATCTCATGTCCAAGCGGGGGATCATATTGCTGTGCTGCTACAGCGGCTGGCCCTGGACCCTCAACTACTGACACCTGCACCACTGCCGGGCTTGGAGGGGCTACGTGGAGCTGTCTTGCACCGGCTAATTGCACATCGGGTGTTTACTATCCCTCGTCATCTAACCCGGCCCTCTATGCATGTCCTTCCGACCAACCACAATTTTGTTGTAAAGTCACAACCACAGGTGGAACTACACCGGGCAGTGGTACATCTCCTACAACTCCATCAGAAACGTGTATCTACTATGGAGTCTCATGCAAAAATACTACCGATGCAAATGAGATTGTAAAACAAGGATCTTCAGAAACTGCACCGTACAAAAGTGGCAATCAATGTGGGGGAAATTATCATGATGTATATGAATGTACCAATAATACTACTGGCGCAAAGAGGCTCGACCCAAGACCTATCTCAGCCTCAAATGGTGTATGTGCCCCGGGCGGTAGCTGGTGCGCAGTATCCACTAACCCATGCCAGAAGAGAGGCGGTCTTATGGGCGGTGTTGCACCGGTACCAAAGTGTGGCAATGTCGCATACGACTCCGCTCAGGCTAGTAAAACTCAAGCTCAAGGCAATCCGTACTGTAGTAAAGCATACTCTGTAGACTATCAGTGTAGTGATGGCTCATGGGAATCACGCACAACAGGCTATGCTCCAGGAATCTGTGATGCACTTCCTTGGTGTACTACTGCATCCACTCCCTCATCCGGCACTGGCGAAACTTGTGCTGGTGCCCCAAGTGCAGTAGGAGGTAATTGCCCATCCACCAAACCTATATGTAACAGATCGAGCACACAAGGCGATTGTGTCGCACAGGCATCAGTAGCAAATGGAGCATTTTGTGCCAAAGCCTCAGCGTGTCAGTCTGGAACTTGTACCAGCCAAAGCTGTCAGAGTCCAGCTGCTCCTACTCCACCGCCTTTAAGTCTTGACGTCTACTGTCCGGTTATCGATTCAGACGGCAAACCTAATACTTGTTATTATAGCTCGTCCTGTCCATCAGGATACACACTTAAGTCTAATACTTTATCTCACCAGGCATGCGATCAGCACACGAGCGGCACAAATCCATTTTGTTGTCATAAAGATACAGTATCAGGAACAACCGGCGGCGCCTTAAGTCCAGCTTGCCCAAATGTAGACACTGACGGCAAACCAAACAGTTGCGCAGACAAAGGACCGTCAGGAAATCCGGGTGCCAATTGCCCCGCAGGATACTCGTACAAGAATGCTCCACAAGGAGATAGTGACTGTACTTCACATAGATCTGTTCCTTCGGTCTGCTGCCATCAAGGGAGTGGCACATAAAATTATATGAAAGTAAAACTGTCCATATTTTTAAATAAGATTAGGAATCTCCCTTTGATCGTAAAAATTGCAGGTCTGGTCTTGACTGTTACCCTTCTGTCACTTATCGTTATTCTTCTTGTCTCAAATAAAACAGCAACAACACAAGAGACTTCGGAAGAATCCTCTAATAGCAATTTACTTTACTCAACACTTCTTTTTACTCCAGACAGCATACCTCTTGACCCCGCACGAATCCAATCTGTCGCGGTCGTTTTGGATCTAGGTGCGAATTCTGCTAAAAAAATCACGTTTTCAATTAAGTTTGATCCTGAATCTGTTAGCTTGATAGACCTTGTTCAGAAAATTGATCCAACCTCTGCTCTTTCCAATTCGTTTATGACCGAGAATATTACAATCGCAGCGGCTGAGGGAAACGCAACAATTACCCTTACTTTAAAAGAAGACGCAGTCGAACAAATGGGCAGGGGTGAGATTGCACAATTAAGTTTCAGAATTGACCCCACGTACGCAGGAAAATTAGGATTTACAATCGAGGATGTGACCATAGAATCGGATAACACAGAGGGGAAAGTACTATCACCTCAGACGAATATTCTTGCCGTAACGAAACAGTAAAATATTTGACACCCTGCCCCATCATTTTCTAAGATTGAAGTATGCGAAAAAAGGTTCACAAAAAAAGGGTTACTCCCCGGCAGCGGTATAATTTCCTCCACTCTGTAAAATTATTCAAGGGAGATGCTACGATCACTCTAATTCTTGCCATAGTGGTCATTGCGGGAGTTTTCTTAGCCGGGGGTGCACTTCCCCGCCAATCGCCTGACACACAGGATCTGTCAAATGAAGCTGTCATCGATGAAGACTCACTCTCCTCTTCGACAAATGGTAATCAACTACAACTCAAAACGTTGAAATTTAAAAAATGTTCCTCGGTTGCGGCTGTGAGCATGATGCTTGATAAAACAGGCTCCATGGAAGGAAGTAAAATTGAAAATCTGAAGAATGCCACACTTTCATTCACTACAAATTTCGCTGATGATTCCGTAATTGGGATTCAATCATTTGCTGAGGGAAGAATTACGGAAGACGTTCCCATTTCATATTTTCGTGATGTAAAAGACATCATCCCTTCAAAGGTTAATGCTCTGACACCAGCCGGAAGAACACCCACCTATCATGCGCTGCAATTTGCCAAAGGAATCCTTGATAGTAGTATCCCACAATTCCCGGACCGGTCTTTTAATTTTATATTCCTTTCAGACGGACTGCCCAACCCTCCCGTTGAAGAAGACCCCCGAAATAATACACCCAACCCTGCCGATGAAATAAAAGCAATGGGCGTAACAATCTTTACCATCGGTATTTTTGATGGAGCGGATGCCCTTCGAGGCGCAGAGCTTCTCAAAAGCATTGCCTCATCCCCCGACTATTATTTTGCAACTCCGACAGGAGATGATTTGAGTC
>CAZBEA010000072.1:0-6146 GCA_964490835.1 uncultured Gammaproteobacteria bacterium | reverse complement strand
TAATTTCATCCACTCACTGAAAATTGGAAACTCGCTGCGCTCAGACATTCAATTTTCCGAGCGTTCGCGTCTATCAACTCTCCATGCATTCATCAAAAAATGGCGAGAGATGCAGGAAAATGAGTTGGTTTTAAAGAGCAATAAATATAATAAGCCTAGTTTCGTTATTAAATTGAATTTAGTTTTTTTCAAAAACAAAATTGTAATGAAACTAGTCTTGCGCTTAAAGATTTCATCTTTAATCTTAGTGAACAATCGTTCACCTGTCAAGGTGATTTTCTATATCAATCTATATAAATAATCTCCGAAGACCCTTCCGAAGCTTTAACGAAGCAAGAAGCAAAGGAGGGTCAAGAATACAAACTATATCAATGCGCCCTATAAATATCCTATAGTTGATTTTCAGCTAAAAAAGAGTATAATTTTAGGCAACGGAGACAGCTGACGAAAAGGGCAGCGTCCGTCACGAAAGGATTGCGTTATGAAAGACGCAACCATGGCCCAAGGGAAGCAGCTCACTGAGCTGCTCCTGCAGGCAAACGATCCCTATGCATTCGCTCAAAATCTGATCGAACGCTGGGGGGCAGTGCAGCTGATTGGCCGGGGCGAGGTAACACAAGCCCAGCTTCTCGAAGCATTAAAGCACATTGAGATAACGACGAATCCATACGCCGGTGAGAAGGTTGCTGCAACCTATTCCTACCCGAAGGGATACAAACCCAATTCGGTTGAAGATCAGGTCAAGCGTCTTCTTGCAGTCTACAGCTGGCTTGATGCCAGTAACGTCGATGCCTTTGCCAAAAGCTGGGTGAGAGTCGAGGAGGCCGATGGTCTCTACGTCATCCCTAAGCCGACGGTTGTCGGGCAACACCTCGGGATCACCGAGCCGTGGGACAACTTCGGTACGCTTACCGAGCAAGGGCCGCTTGCGGCGCTTGCCTCCACGCGGAAGTTTCACAACTTCCGTTCTGGATATCTAGATACTGCGTACCACCGACTCGCCGAATCGGCCAAGTCAGCCCTTCAAAAGCTCGAGGCCGATCAACCTGGAGACCTTCTGGTCTTCCCGGCTCAGACGGGCAAGCTTTACGCGGGGCACTCCCCGCGAAATGCACGATGGGAGGCAGAACACCACAATCAGTGGCCGCTTCCCGCCTATATAGTCGGCTGGATGATCGTTGCCAACCCTCACAGGCTGGAGCAGTACGAGCATCTCATCGTCGACTGCATCGGAGACGAATATAGGCTCGATACTGGTGACGAGTTCGACGGCGTCCTGTTTTTCTGCGTCCACGACGATGATACGTTGTGCCTGCGCAACGGGTGGTTCGGCTACGGCTGCTACGACTGTGGCGGGGCGTCTGGGTTCCTTCAGCAATAAACTTGGTCTTGGGATCTTGGAAATTTGCTTTCCTCGTATTCCTTGTTCTTGAGTTTGCTCCTGCCCCACCGTTTCGGGAGAAACGGTGGGGCTCCTACTTTCTTTTACATTCATATTTTCCTACAATTTATTTTGAGATTAGGTTAATACAGATAAAACTACGGTTTTGTCTTACCGAAATCCTAAAATTTTTTGAGTCAGAGTTTTCTTTTTTACGGAAAAGAAAAGAGTACAAAATGGATTTAGCATTGCATGCTTTGTTCCTTTTGGTCCGCCAGCTGGTGGATAAATAAAATTCAGGCAAAATATTTTTACAATAAATTGCCGGTGCGCTTTTCGGGAATAAAGTACAATCGATACTGGTGACAAGTTCGACAACGTCCTGTATTTCAACGTCAACGACGATGATACGTTGTACCTGAACAACAGGTGGTTCAACAACAGCAACTACAACTGTGGCGGGGCGTCTGGGTTCCTTCAGAAGTGCTAAATTCAGGTATTTTGCTTGGCGGATCTTAACCAGCCGCCAAGCATTTTACCTATTTCTTGAAGAAGAGTTTGTAATTCTAAATATTTCTTGTTATCAAGCACTTGAATGTCTTTCCCAAGTCTTATGAGAATTTTAAGTATATCCAACTTAACACTCGCATCCTCTAGGACAGAGATTTTCTTTTCTCCTTTTGTTTGACTTGCGAATATTATGCTTTCTAATATAAGAAGAGTATTTGTTTCTAATTTCCCTCCTAGACTATACCTATCTTTTTTGGGAAAGAGTTTTGTGTATTGATACAATAATTTGTAGAAGTCGTATAGCTTCTGGAAAATAGGTATGTCAAGATTTCTACCTGTTCTGTTCTGTTCTGTTCTGTTCTGTTCTGTGAGGTGAGTGATGTTTGAAAACGTTTCATAATCTCTACCAACAGACTATATCAGTTGAAAATCTTTTACAAGCTTGGGAAGAATTTAAGAAGGGAAAGCGTCATAAAAAGGGAG
This sequence comes from uncultured Gammaproteobacteria bacterium, assembly GCA_964490835.1. Classification (GTDB taxonomy): domain Bacteria; phylum Patescibacteriota; class Microgenomatia; order Levybacterales; family GWA1-39-11; genus CAZBEA01. The sequence goes on along the minus strand of CAZBEA010000072.1, from coordinate 3,772 downwards.
TTGGTTTGTTCGAAAAGAACCTAGAAGATAACACCTTTGAACTTCATCACCAGCTTAAAATTAAAACATACAGACATCTACCCTACACTGGCTTCTATGTAACCGACCCAAAGTTACGTCATATTCACAAAGCAGGAGTAAGGGATAGAGTTGTCCATCACGCGTTATTTAAAGCCCTAAACCCAATATTTGATCCCACTTTTATTTCAGATTCTTATTCGTGCCGCAAAAATTATGGTACTCACAAAGGTTTCAAAAAACTTGTTAGTTATGCCCGTAAGGTTTCAAAAAACTATACAAGAAATTGCTGGGCTGTAAAATCTGACATCAAGAAATTCTTTGATAGTGTAAACCACGAAATATTGCTTGCCATAATTAGAAAGCGAATAAAAGACGATGATTTGTTTTGGCTTATAGAGGAAATTGTTGAAAGTTATGGGGAAGGAAAGGGGATTCCGATCGGAAACTTGACCTCACAATTGTTTGCGAATATCTATCTTAATGAACTCGACCAGTTTGTAAAACATCAGCTTAAAGTAAAATATTACCTAAGATATGCAGATGACTTTCTATTGCTGCATAAAGATAAGACTATTTTAGAAAAACACTTAGAGAAGATTGAAGGTTTCTTGTTTGACACTCTACAGCTTGAATTACACCCACGAAAAACTATTTTTCGCAAATTAGGCTGTGGAATTGATTTTGTGGGATATGTTTCGTTGCCCCACTATCAGACTGTCAGGACAAAAACTAAGCGAAGAATCCTAAGGAAAGTTGAGGAGCAATTCAGTTTGCATCAAGCGGGAAGAATAACGAAATATAGCTTCAAACAATCTACAGCGTCGTATATGGGAATATTGAAGCATGCTTACACGAATAGAATAAGAAGAAGAATAAAGCAAATTATAAATGCATAATTTACTTATTAAAATATTCCCACACGGCTTTTGAGATTTTTGCCTCAACTTCTGCGGCATGAGCTTGAGAGGCGGTATCTGACATAAGTATTATTATGTAGTCACCTTTGGGTGAAAATACTATTCCTGCATCGTGTTTGACACCATACAGCTCTCCTGTTTTGTGTGCGATAACAGTTTTTTCCGGTAAATATTTGGGAATTCTATCGTTGAGCTCTTGACGTTTTAATATCTCAAGCATTTGATTCGACGCTTCTTTTGATATAAGTTCTCCTTTGTAAAGTTTTTCAAAATACTTTGCTATGTCTTCCGGTGTTGTTGTCGGGATGGTTTTTGTTTGGGAAGAAGTGAATTGATTATCGGCTAAAAATTTCTGAACAGTTGCATTTTTTACTGTGTATGTAAGAAGGATCGCGGAATAATTATGAGAAATTGTTATCATCTGCTCAACCGCATCCTCAACTGTCCGGGTGATTGCCCCTTGTGTTGCTTCCGCATCGTCCCCTAGATTAAATGCTGCGTTAAGTGTGGGGATGCTTGCCGATAAGGTTTTGTCCATAGTCAATTTACCGTCTTTTATTTGCTGAAAGACAGTGCCCATAGTCCATAATTTATAAAGACTTGCGGAGGTATATATATGTTTTTCATTAAGGTTATAGAATTCGCCTGTCTTAAGGTTTTTTATAACAACAGAATAATCTCCTTTTTCATTTGCAAGAAGCGGAAGAATTGTTTTTTCGAGCTCAGTTGACATTCTTGCAGTCGTAACAAATTCAACGCCTTTTTCTATGGGGGATGCTATTGGCCTTAGAGCTTTTGCCTCAAGACTGTCACTTTCGATAAATTGAAGTCTTATATAGGAGGAGGTTATAAGAATTCCGCTTAGAATAAATAGAAATATGACTTTTTCTATAGTAGGTATTTTTGAGGTTATGACGAGCTGATAAAGATACACAATGATAAAAGCCCCTATTCCAAATCCCAGTATAGTAAGGTAAATCATACGAGAATTATAACAGGCAAAATTACCTATTGACGTACAAAAAAAGTTGTTGTATTATTCTTTCACACCTTAAAAAGGTGTTTTCTTTTGGCACAAGCCAGAGTATAATAATAAAAATATGGCAACAGCAAAATTTGACAGAACAAAACCACACGTTAATATCGGTACCATTGGTCATGTCGACCATGGTAAGACTACAACAACAGCTGCAATAACGACTGTTCTTGCAAAGAAGGGCTTTGCAGAAGCTAGAAAATACGAAGACATTGATAACGCTCCCGAGGAAAGAGAAAGAGGAGTTACCATTAACATTTCCCACCAAGAATACGAGACAGAAAGCAGGCATTACGCTCACATTGACGCTCCAGGCCATGCTGATTACATCAAAAACATGATCACAGGTGCTGCTCAAATGGACGGTGCAATACTTGTTGTATCTGCTCCTGACGGACCAATGCCACAGACTCGTGAACACATTCTTCTTGCAAATCAGGTTGGTGTGCCAAAGATTGTAGTTTTCCTTAACAAAGTCGACATGGTGCAAGATGCAGAGCTCTTGGAGCTTGTTGAAATGGAAGTAAGAGAATTACTTAACAAGTATGACTATGATGGCGATAACGCTCCTATCATAAGAGGTTCTGCTTTGAAAGCTATTGAAGGTGATGCGGATTCTGAAAAGGCAATTCTTGACCTTATGGATGCCGTTGATAAATATATTCCTACCCCTGAAAGACCTGTTGATAAGCCATTCTTAATGCCTGTTGAGGATGTTTTCTCAATTAAAGGCCGTGGTACTGTCGTAACAGGCCGAATTGAGAGAGGAATCGTAAAGATCAATGAGGAAGTTGAAATCGTAGGTATTAAGCCATCATCAAAAACTATTGTTACCGGAATTGAAATGTTTAGGAAGCAATTGGATGAAGGTCAAGCCGGAGATAATGCAGGATTACTTCTTCGTGGCATTGAAAAGAAAGATGTTGAAAGAGGACAAGTTCTTGCAAAGCCTGGTTCTATTACTCCTCATACAGAATTTGAGGCTGAAGTTTATATTTTAACTAAAGAAGAAGGCGGAAGACACACACCATTCTTCTCAGGATACAGACCGCAATTTTACATCAGAACAACCGATGTTACTGGTGAAATAAAGCTTCAAGAAGGCGTTGAGATGGTTATGCCGGGAGACAACGCTAAGATGAATGTAACACTTATTGTACCTGTTGCTATGGAAGAAGGAATGAGATTTGCAATAAGAGAAGGTGGAAAGACAGTTGGAGCAGGAGTTGTTACCAAAATTACTAAATAAGTTAATCTTATCTGGTATCGCACATTAGAAAATTGAGTTACGGCAGAAAATGGTAATAACCTCGCTTCGCGCGAGGTTTTTTTGTAGATATGGCATCAAAAGGAAGAATTAGAGTAAAATTAAAAAGTTATGATCCTAGGATCATTGATAGTACGTGTCAACAAATTATTGATACGGCACTTAGAACCGGCGCAAAAGTTGTCGGTCCTATTCCATTGCCTTCAGACAGGACTGTTTTTACGGTAAATAAGGCTGCTTTTATCGATAAAGACGCACGGGAGCACTTTCAGTTAAAGACCCACAAAAGGCTAATTGACATAATGACCCCGACAGAAAGCACTATCGAGAACTTAATTCATCTCGACCTCCCTTCTGGAGTCAATGTTGAGATCAAGATGTAATCACTTCGTTCATACATCTCAATCTCATATGAGATCAAGATGTAGGTTTCGTTTCTATTTTTAATTTTCAAACTTCAAATAACCAAACCCTCAATTTCTCTTGCATTTGAAGCAAGATGAGTATATAATTACCATACGTAAAATGACG
>CAZBEA010000071.1:0-6156 GCA_964490835.1 uncultured Gammaproteobacteria bacterium | reverse complement strand
AAAATGTGGTGGGTATCCTCCCACCACTTCTTCAAAATCTGAATTCATTCTATCAGAGGCCATGCCTCAAGTCAAGCCAAATGCCCTTCAATTTGCTGTATCTCAAACTTGAAAATCTAAGTATTTTTAAGTCTTAAATGTTAAAATGTATTATTGTGAAAAAAATAAAAAAATTTGTCCTCTCTTTGATATCAAAACCTGTAAATTGGTTTAAAAAACTTTCTCTAAAAAAGAAAATTTTCGTCATTGTTGGTGGACTTATTCTTTTTTTGGTTGCAAGTGGAGTTATTCAAAAAGCAACTCAGCCCCCTCCGTACATAACCGAGAAGGTCAAAAAGTCTGATATTACGCAGACTGTAACCGAAACAGGAAATATCACCGCTGAAAGCAGTGCTAAGGTTTATTCTCCTTCAAATGGCATAGTCAAGGAAGTATTTGTGGAAAACGGACAATCGGTAAGCGAGGGAGAACTTCTTTTTACAGTTGAAAGCAGCGCAACAGAACAAGAACAGCAAGCTGCGCTTTCCACATATCTTACAGCAAAAACTGCTCTTAATTCTGCTGAGTCATCAGCGCTGAGCCTTAGATCCTCCATGTATACAAATTGGGAAATATTCCGAAATCTTGCAACAAATGATACATATGAAAATTCAGATGATACCCCCGACTTGGACCAGAGAAAAGCTACAGAATTTCAGGTTGCACAAGATAATTGGCTTGCTGCAGAAAAAAAATACAAAGACCAACAAACCGCTGTTAGTCAGGCACGAGCACAGGTCGGCACTACTTGGCTTGCATACCAGGCGACCCAAGACGCTGAAGTTAAAGCTCCAATCTCGGGTGTCGTAGCCAATGTTGCAATCATACCTTCGGGGTCTGTGAGATCTCAAGCCTCAGCATCACTAACCGAAACCATTACTCCTGCCCTTTTTATCACAAGTCCTGCACCCACCGAAGCAGTAATCGCCTTGAGTGAATCGGATATTTTACAGCTCCAGTCAGGGCAAAATGCAATTATTGATGTGAATGCTATTGATGACAAAGAATACAAAGGAATAGTCCGAAGAGTTGATTCAGTCGGAACTTTAGATCAGGGGGTAAATCGATATAAAGTATATATAGAAATTCTTGATGCTGACTCTGATTTAAGATCAGGAATGACCGCAGACGTTGAAATTATCACCCAAGAAGTAAAGGGCGTTCTCTCAGTACCCAATTCTGCAATAAAACCCTATCAAGGGAAAAAGGCGGTTCGCATTGTGGGAGAAAAGGGGGAAATAAAGTATATTACTGTAAGAGTGGGAGTCAAAGGAGACCAAACAACTCAAATCCTTGAAGGACTAGATGAGGGGCAGGAAATTATCACTTCACTTTCAAACGAACAGCTCAAAAGACCTGGGCTTCTTGGAAATTAACCATGGTGGCTAAAAACCCCTTAATTGAATTAAAGCAAGTTGTAAAAAACTATCCCATCGCAAATGATGAAGTGTACAAAGCATTAAATGAGGTTTCGTTAACAATTTTTGAAGGGGATTTTGTTGCGATCATGGGCCCATCGGGTAGTGGCAAATCTACACTTATGCATATTCTTGGGGCACTTGATACGCCAACTTCGGGTAAATATTTTTTTAAAGGTAAAGATATTTCAAGCTATTCTGAAGATCAATTGGCAACGATCAGAAATAAGGAAATTGGTTTTGTGTTCCAATCTTTCAATCTTCTACCCAGAACAAGCGTTTTAAAAAATATCGAGCGACCGATGATGTATGGAGGAGTTCCGGCTCACGAAAGATTCAAAAGGGCTATGGACGCGTTAACCCTCGTCGGAATCCCAGAGAAAGCCAACAATCTATCGAATCGAATTTCGGGTGGCCAAATTCAAAGGGTAGCAATAGCAAGAGCTCTTGTTATGGACCCTTCGATAATTCTGGCTGATGAACCAACGGGAAACCTTGACACCAAAACTTCCCATGAAATTATGGAATTCATTAAAAACCTTAACAACAAAGGGAGAACAATTGTAATCATTACTCATGAAGAGGACATCGCAAAATATGCTGAAAGAATTATTCGGCTCGTCGATGGCAAAATTATTTCCGATAGTTCAACTACCATGTCCAAAAAATAACATATGGAATACAAAGAAATACTAAGACTCTCAATCCAATCGCTTAAAAATAATATTATGAGAACATCGCTCACAATGCTCGGAATAATAATTGGAATTACTGCAGTAATTCTTATAGTATCGATTGGACAAGGGGCTGTTGGATTTGTTACAAGCGAACTTTCACAATTTGGAACGGACTATTTTCAGATTAACCCGGGAACGAGCCAAATTAGTGCAATTGCAGGCTCAAATACCCTAACTTTTGAGGATGTTGAGGCTATTGAAAATGACACTTCTCTCACAAACATAAAGATAGTTGCCCCCTTCGCAATGGCATCCGCAACAATATCGTCAGAGAATGAAGATGAAAGCCCGCTTATTTATGGGTGTACGAGCGAGGCGTTAGACATATTTAAACCGGAAATTATTGCCGGAGAATTCATTAGTGAGGAAAACGAAATATCCTCGGATCGTGTTGTGGTTCTGGGAAAAGATCTTTCTGAAAAATTATTTGGTGAGGATGTCGAGTCAACTGTCGATCAAACAGTAAGAATAAATAACAGAACATTCAGAGTAATCGGAGTAATTGAATCATCGAGTGTTTTGGCGGGAGGATTTTTAAATAATGCGGCCTTTATTCCAATCGATATTGTCAACAATGAAATTTTAGGGGAAGAAAAACTCGCAGAAATTGATGTCAGTGTTCATGACCAAAACCTTATCAACCAAACAATTCAAGATGTCGAACTACTGCTTCGTGACAGACACAATCTTGACGAGGATGACGAGAATGATTTCCAAATAGAAAGTGCCCAAAATATTATTTCAACCGTTCAAACAATCACGAGTCTCTTAACGCTTATGGTTGCAGCAATTTCCGGAATTTCGCTTGTTGTTGGCGGTGTCGGGGTAATGAACATCATGCTTGTTTCGGTAACGGAAAGGACAAAAGAAATTGGACTTCTTAAAGCGATTGGTGCCAAGCAAAAAGATATCTTGACTCAATTTTTAATTGAAGCGGTTGTTATGACTTTATTTGGTGGAATAATTGGAATTATTTTAGGTATATTCGGCGCTTTTATAATTGCAACAATTGTCGGAATACCATTTATAGTGAGTGTTCCCGCAATTTTGATAGCAGTTGGTGTTTCAACTCTTGTTGGAATTGTGTTTGGACTATATCCCGCGAGACGAGCAGCACGACTTTCACCTATCGATGCGCTCCGCTACGAATAATTTTTTAAGAACAGATCTATCTCATTACCAAAATCATTATCGATAATTCTGTGTAAAAGCCAATTATGATTTCTTCCACTAATCGCAACAAGGTTTGAGTTTTTAATTTTTTTTGAAAAATAATTCCCATTTGAAACAGTCGCAACCTGATCATTTTTACTATATAGAAGGAGCACAGGTATTTTTATTTTTGACGCATTTTTTGCAACGGAAAATAAATCAATCAATGCACGGGATTTTTTAAAAGATAAAAATTTGGTGAAGGCAAAAAATGAGAAGATAGAACGCATTCCAAATCTGGGAACTCCGGCAATAATTACCCCATTTAATTTTTCAGGACAAGAAATCGCATACAAAAGACTTAGTGCGCCTCCGTATGACGTTCCGAAGAGAAAAAATTTTTTAATAGAATTTGTTTGGGAAATTCTTGAGACAATTTCCTGAGGAGTTTTTTTTATACTTTTTGATTTTCCCCAACCTGGTAAATCAAATGCAATAACACAATATTTTTGCATGAGGTACCTTACCGGAAGATCCCCTGAATTTTCTGAAAATGCATTTGCAAAACCGTGAAGATAAAAAATAACAGGGCGCCTTATGTCCCCATACACCCAATAGGGCATTTTGTAATTCTCAACTTCTAAATATCTTTCTTCACAAATATCTGCAATCATGCATATATAATAGTATGCCGATGGACCAAAGACAAATTATAGATTTTCAAAAAAAGGTATGGGATTTTTACAAAGCAAATAAACGAGATCTTCCTTGGCGAAATACAAACGACCCGTATAACATTTTTATTTCCGAAGTAATGCTCCAGCAAACGCAAGTAAATCGAGTAATTGAAAAATATAATGACTGGATTAAGACTTTTCCCGATTTTCAAACTTTATCTCAAGCCAAGTTTACACAAGTCTTAAGACTATGGAGCGGACTTGGTTACAACAGGCGGGGGAAATTTTTATATGAAAGTGCGAAGATGATTACAACGAATTGGAGGGGTCAAGTTCCCAAAGATCCTGAAGAATTAGTAAAATTACCAGGCATCGGAAAAGCGACAGCAGCATCGATTATTGTTTTTTCTTATAACAAACCGCTTGTTTTCATCGAAACAAATATTAGAAGAGTTTTTATACATGAATTCTTTAAAGATCAAAGAGATATTTCAGATAAAGATATTCTTCTGCTCGTTGCTCAAACATTGGATAGAAAAAGTTCTCGAGAATGGTATTACGCGTTAATGGATTATGGAAGCTTTCTCGGTAAAACAATTGAAAATCCCAATCGAAGGAGTAAGGCGTATTCAAAACAATCTAACTTTTCAGGTTCGGTAAGACAAGTCCGTGGGGAAATTTTAAGAATTATTTCAAAAGGGCCTATGACAATTTCAGGTATCGAAAATAAAATAACCGGAAACATGGATCATTTTCATACCGCGCTTAATCAATTACTCTCTGAGTCGTTTCTTGAAAAAAAGGGTGATACAATACAAATCAAAGAGAATGAGTGATACAAAAAAACTAACTCAAATAATTTTAGATTTCAGAGAAGCACGAGATTGGAAACAATTCCATAATCCAAAAGACTCTGCAATTGCACTTGTTTCAGAGGCCGTTGAAGTCTTAGATGAGCTGAAATGGAAAAATGAGAAAGAAATCGAAGAGTATTTAAAAACCAAAAAGTCCAAAATTGGTGATGAATTATGCGACGTATTATTTTGGGTCCTACTTATGATGCATGACTTAAATATAGATCTGGACAAACAATTCATTTCAAAAATGGATGAGAATGCAAAGAAATATCCTCAAGAAAAAGTTAAAGGAAAAAATAATAAATACACTGAATATAAATAATCCATCTTCATGACAATCACATTAATTACCGCTATTTCTATTGATGGCAAGACAACAAAATGGGGAAATCCTAATATTTATAAATGGACGTCAAAAGAAGATCACGATAATTTTTTCTCGCATGTCGAATCTAACACATTTGTGATTATGGGAAGCAAGACTTATGAAGCTGCTAAATCTGTTATTCGACTGGCCCCGGGTAGACTCACCTTGGTTATGACCAGGAATCCCAAGAAATACGAAAATGATTCTATTCCGGGACAGCTCGAATTTACCTCTGATGAGCCCCATAAAATAATCAAACGGTTTGAGGGAATATTTTCAAACCTACTACTTACTGGAGGTGCAGAAGTCAATAAGCTTTTTTTTGAAGCAAAATTAGTTGATAAAATAATTCTTACTATTGAACCATTCCTGTTCGGAGCCGGAACCAATATTGTCGATTCTTATCCGCTTGATATTAACTTGCAGCTCGAGTCCTTTCAGAGGTTGAATAAGAAAGGAACACTCCTTCTGTCATATTCCGTTCACTACTAGTGGTTCCAGTAATTAATACTTATAACGATCAAAAGATTTACTACCAAATATAAAAAATTACAAACCATTAAAGGTTTGTCTTTTGTTCTCAACCCATATATAAACCATAGTAGAGAAATTGAGAAATAAGAAAACCAAGTCATAAGCGACAATTCAGATGCCGACTTGTTATGCCATATTTTCAACAGTTGCGGAATAGTAAGAAGCGGACCAAGGATAGCAACAAAGTACATCACATCCGCATATTTGGAATTCCTTTTGTGCTGAGGTTTATGAGAAATTTGTCCCATATGTACAATATATCAATGACTGTATATTATTTTAAAGGTACATTCTCCAAATGCTCCCAGAGGATAAGCGATGCATAGCTTCTGTACGGTTTCCATTTTGAAGATAATTTTTCGAAATGTTCGTAAT
>CAZBEA010000070.1:0-6341 GCA_964490835.1 uncultured Gammaproteobacteria bacterium | reverse complement strand
AGAACATTTCAAGAAATGAAGGATGCAATCGAAAAGTTACTGGGGGATCAAAACAAACGCATAGAGCTTTCAATCAGGGGAAGAAAGATAATAGAAGAGCAGTATTCGTGGGAAAAAATTGGAAAGAATTTATCAAAATTATGGCAAAACCTGTAAGGAAAATTGATATATCGATCATTACTGTTGCGTATAATTCGCAAAACGAGCTAGAGGCATGGGCAAAATCGATAGAGAAGTCCTGCAGAACATATACTTACGAAATGATAATATCTGATAACACACCGACAAGAATTTGCGAACCGATTGTAAAAAAACTCCAGAAAAAATATTCTAATCTGATTTATACGTATAACAATGCAAATTTGGGTTTTTCGAAAGGGAATAATGTTGGAATAAGGCTCTCAAAGGGGGAATATGTTCTTTTTTTAAACCCAGATATGGAGGTAGGAGTTGGAACAATCGACGGGATAATTGACTTTCTTAAAAATAACCCAGAGGCAGGAACAGCAACCCCAGCCGTGTATCTTGATAATGGGCAACTTGATGATTCGTGTCATAGAGGATTTCCTACACCGTGGAGGGCTTTGTGTCATTTCTCCGGGCTCTCAGCCATTTTTCCAAAAATTTCTTTCTTCGCCGGCTATAATATGACATATCTGGACTTTACGAAAACTCATGAAATAGAGGCATTAGCTGGTTCATTCTTAGTGGTCAGAAGAGAATTGGGAGAAAAATTAAAATGGTGGGATGAAGATTTCTTTTTTTATGGAGAAGATATCGATTTTTGCTACAGAATTAAAAAGATGGGGCTCAAAATTTTTTATGTGCCCCAGTTCCGAGCGACGCATCACAAGGGACTTTCAAGCGGAATTAAAAAAATTTCAAAGGAGAAGTCCAGGGCTACAAATGAGGTAAAAATGTGGGCAACAAACCAGAGATTTCGAGCAATGGAAATTTTTTACGACAAGCATTATAAAAAAAAATATCCGTGGCTTGTTACGCAATTTGTGCTGACCGGAATTAAATTAAGAAGAGCAATGGCACTGAGATCTTTATAATATGGCACACATCGCAATAGACGCCCGACTGTGGACCAAGACCGGAGTAGGAAGATATATCAGAAACCTTGTCCAGTCTTTAGCTGAGAATCCGAATTCAAAGATTCACACATTTTCAATTTTAGCGATACCCGAGGATATTCCCAGTATTACCCATTTGCCTACAAATTTTAAAATAATTCCATGCAATTATTATTGGCACAGTCTCGGTGAGCAATTGGGGTTTGCGAAATTTCTCAATGGAGAAAAATTTGATCTGGTTCATTTTACATATTCACCTTCGCCGCTATTTTATAAAGGGAAATTTATTATTACTATTCATGATTTAATTATGGTAAATTATAAAACCGGAAGAGCATCGACTCTCCCATACCCATTGTATTTGGCCAAGCACGAGACCTACAAAAGACTTCTTAGTCGAAGTATCAAAAACTCACAAAAAATAATTGTTCCAACGAATACCGTAAAAAAAGAAATTCTCTCACGCTTTACCGTAGTAGAAACTAAAATTGCAGTTACGTATGAGGGTTTTGACAAGAAGATCAAGAGTACACCATTGTTACACAAAGAAATTCAAAAAGGAAAGTACTTTCTGTACGTCGGGAACGCGTACCCTCATAAAAATCTTGAAGTACTTCTTGCGGCATTTGACCTTTTTCAGAAAGATAACAGCGGATACAAATTGATTTTAGTCGGAAGCAGCGATTATTTTTACACAAGACTTCTTTCGGGAAATAAGAATATTAAGAATGTAATACATCTTACAGATGTTGATGATCCTGAATTGTCGTCCCTTTATTCCAATGCTACTGCTTTTGTAAGCGCTTCAAGGAATGAGGGATTTGGCTTGCCTGCTCTTGAATCTCTCTCTCATTCAACACCAGTTCTTCTTTCCGACATACCGGTTTTCCATGAGATTATTGGTGACGTTGCCGTCTACTTTGATTCCAGTAACCCAAAAGACCTTGCAAAACAGATGGAATTTGTAGTAAAACATCGTGATGCTCTTCATGAAAAAGCAGAAAACATACAGAACACGATAAATCAAAATTTTTCATGGAGCATTCTTGCCCAACAAACACTGGATATTTATGAAAGTTGCATTGGTTTATGACAGGGTGAATAAATTTGGAGGGGCAGAAAAAGTATTGCTTGCTCTTCATGAAATTTTTCCAAAAGCCCCACTTTATACCTCCGTATATTCTAAAAAAAACGCTCGTTGGGCGAAGAATATTAAAGTCTACACATCCTTTTTGCAGCGATTTGCATTTACACATACTATTCATGAAAAACTCGCACCGCTTATGCCTTTTGTATTTGAATCTTTCGATTTCTCATCGTATGATCTTGTGATTTCGGTCACAAGCGAATCTGCAAAAGGAATAATCACACATCCTCCCACGCGTCACATTTGTATATGTCTAACACCCACTCGATATCTGTGGAGTGGGTATCGTGAATATTTTTCGAATTCATTTTTCAGAACTCTTTCATATCCAATTGTGTGGTATTTAAGAAATTGGGATGTTCAGGCAGCATCTCGACCGGATACGATCATTGCTATATCAAGCGTCGTGCAAAAAAGAGTAAAGCGGTATTATAAAAGAGATTCGACACTTATTTTCCCTCCAGTGGAATTTTCTGTAAAACCCAAAAAGCCCCAAGGATTTGATTTCCAGGAGCCATTCTTTTTAGTAGTTTCGAGGTTGGTAAAGTATAAAAAAATCGATTTGGCAGTAAAGGCTTTTAAAAAAATAAATAGGAAACTAATAGTAATAGGCACAGGTCATGAGGAAGCTTATTTAAAAAAAATCGCTGGGGAAAATATAACATTTTTAGGATTTGTTCCGGATCCGGAACTCGCATGGTTTTACAAAAATTGCCAAGCTCTTGTTTTTCCCGGTAGAGAAGATTTTGGAATTGTCATGGTAGAGGCACAACTGTTCGGCAAACCGGTTATTGCATTTAGGGGTGGGGGAGCACTGGATATTATTCAAGAAGGCAAAACTGGAATGTTTTTTGACAAACAGACTCCACAAAGCCTAATAGATATATTGAAAAAATTCAGAAGTGCCAAGTATAATAGTAAAGATTGTATTGCTAACGCTAAGAAATTTTCTCGTAATGCCTTTAACAAGCAAATAATTGTAGCGTCGAGTGGTATACTAAAAAAACAAATATGAAAATCGTAATGTTTTCCGGTGGTGTAGGTTCTCGTCTCTGGCCTCTTTCCAGAAAGCGCAACCCAAAACAATTTGGGAATATCGTAGGTGATAAGACAATGCTTCAGATTGTTGTACAAAAATTATTCCCGGAATTTCCTTGGGAAGATATTTTTATATCCACAGGTGTCCAGTATGAAAATGTCGTAAAGGAGCAATTACCTGATTTGCCTCACGAAAATGTGATTGTCGAACCGGAGATGCGCGATGTTGGACCTGCTGTAGGATATGTTACTGCTCACTTTGCAAAAAGAAATCCTTTCGAGCCAATAGCTCTCCTTTGGGGAAGTGATCATCTGGTAAAAAATGAAGAGGCATTTCGTCAGGCGTTAAGAGCAGGTGAGCGTCTAATTGAAGAGGATCCCCATAAGATAATTTTTATTGGCCAGAAACCCCGTTTTGCTAATCAAAATCTTGGTTATATCGAGCATGGGAAGCAAATTTCGCAGGTTGGTGAATTTCCAATTTATTCATTTTCCGGTTTTAAATATCGTCCCGATCTTAATGTGGCGAAAGAGTTTTTTGAGAGTGGGCATCACGCATGGAATTTGGGATATTTTGTTACAACACCACAATTTTTATGGAATCAATTTGAAAAATCTGCGCCGGATCTCTTTGAAAAATTAAAAAAAATTTATGATGCCATTGATACGGATGACTATCAAAGGGTTTCACAGGAAGTCTACCCAACAATTGAGAAAATATCTTTTGACAACGCAATTCTTGAAAAAATAGACCCTAAAGATGCATCTGTAATCTCGTGTGACATAGGATGGAGTGATATTGGCGCGTGGGAAGCATTAAAAGAGGCTTTAGCCGAAACTGTAGACGAGAATGTTACGAAGGGAAAAGTTTTACTCAAAGACTCGCGCGACTCACTCGCATTCAACTACACAGACCAGTTAATCGTTGGGATCGATATGGATGAGATGCTTGTTGTATCTACTGAGGACGTAATTATGGTATGCCCGAAAAATTCTGTTCCCAAAATCAAACAACTCGTTGAAGAACTAAACGGAAGCGAGCATGAACACCTAACCTAACTGTATGATGTATGACACTTCCAAAAGAATTCTAGATATTCTTGTTGCATTAATCGCCCTTATTTTATTCTCACCAGTAATTCTAATCACAGCCATAGCGATTCGGATGGACTCGGAGGGACCGATTTTTGCCGATACTCCCGCTCGTGTCGGAAAAGACGGGAAGCCGTTTCGAATGTTCAAGTTCCGATCTATGATAGAGAACGCTCATGATGTTTTGACACACGATCCAAAGTACAAAAAACTCTTTGAAGAATACAAAAGCGGAAATTATAAATTAAAGAATGATCCGAGAATTACAAAAGTAGGGAAATTTATTCGTAAATATTCAATCGATGAAATCCCCCAATTTTTAAATGTCTTGGCAGGAGATATGAGTGTTGTGGGGCCACGCGCGTATTATCCTGATGAGCTCGTACAACAGCAAAAAAACTACCCAAAGACAAAAAAAGCCGTAAATGTCGTGATGTCAGTGAAACCCGGCATAACGGGGGTATGGCAGGTTTCCGGACGAAGCGCTATCAATTTTGATAAAAGAATTGAATTAGACGCCCAGTACGCTCTTAAGCGTTCTATTTGGTTTGACATGATAATTATTGCCAGAACGCCAATTGCTATGCTTTCAGGAAAAGGCGCAATGTAGTCGATTTGCATCAAACCCCTCATTTTGTATACAATAAGAAATTGAATTATGGAGAAAGGCTTTGAAAAACTAAGTTTCACAGAGAAAAAACAAAGATTTGGCATGAGAAAATTTCCTTCAATAAGATTATTCCGTTCGAAAAAGGCACGAGCCACAATAATAACTCTCGGTGCTGTCTTGGGTGTATTCCTTATTATCGGTGCGTATACCGGATTTCGAACTGTTCAAGTATACAAACAAGCCAAAGTACTGAACCTTCAGGCGCGCACAGCGCTTGCTGCTGCAAAATCGCAAAATGTCGAAATCGCCAAACAAGAACTTCTCAAAACGCAGGAAGAATTAAATACATTAAAAGAAACATATTCAAAATTGGGATATCTGAAGATTATTCCTCTTGCAAATGGATACTATAACGATGGAAACAGAGTATTTAACGCTGCGGGTCATGGGATCGATGCGGCAATTATCGCTACGGACTCTCTTATCCCATATGCCGATGTCTTGGGCTTGAAGGGGGAGAGCACTTTTACACAAGGATCGGCAGAGGACAGAATTCGAATTGCTGTTAAAACAATGGGCAAGGTTGTGCCCAAGATTGACGAGATCGATCAAAAAATGCAACTCGCAAAGCAGGAAATTGATGGAATAAACCCAAATAGATACCCGGAAATAGGGAAACTGAAGCAAGTTCGACCTCAAATTATCGCAGTTCAAAACATGATTGACGAGGGAGTCTTGGCAGTTGAGCAAGGCAAGCCTCTGATTAAAGTAATCCCCGAGCTTTTAGGAGAGAAAGAAGAGAAAAAATACCTTATTCTGTTCCAAAACGATAACGAGCAACGGCCGACCGGTGGATTCTTAACTTTTTATGCAATTTTTAGGGTAGACCAGGGTGTCATTAAGGTTGATAGCGCATCGGATATTTATGATCTTGATGACAGCATCTCGTCACATCCGGCAGCTCCTGAAATTATTAAAAAATATCTTCCGAAGGTGACGCAATTATATATTCGTGACTCAAATCTCTCGCCGGATTTTCAAGTTTCGATGGATGCATTTTTGCAACAGTACAATAAGTCTTCACGGGAACAGGAAATTGATGGGATTATAGCAATCGATACCGACTTTCTGGTAAGTCTCTTGACAATTTTAGGTGAAGTTCAGGCGGGCGGGCTTACCTTTAAGCCGGATATGGACGAACGATGTAATTGTCCTCAGGCAGTATATGTTTTGAATGATAATATTACAAGACCTGTAGGCTACCAAAGAGATAATAGAAAATCATTGTTGGGAGAACTCCTTCTTGCTACGATGCAGAAAGCCTTGAGCTCATCGCCTTCCGAGTATTGGGGACCACTGTTTCAACAGGCAATAA
>CAZBEA010000069.1:0-6432 GCA_964490835.1 uncultured Gammaproteobacteria bacterium | reverse complement strand
TATTTTGAAAAAAGGGGAAAAATTCTTGAGGCACAGCGCATCAAACAGCGGACCGAATATGACCTCAAGATGCTGAAAGAATTAGGATATGTTAATGGGGTCGAGAATTACTCACGATATTTTGACGGTCGCAAACCGGGAGAAGCGCCGTATTCATTGCTCGAATATTTCAACACAGCGTACAAAGAATGGTTGCTTGTGATCGATGAATCGCACATGACCATCCCCCAGATTCGGGGAATGTACAACGGCGATCGTGCAAGAAAAGAGGTATTGATCGACTACGGTTTTAGACTTCCCTCGGCCTACGATAATAGACCGCTTAATTTTGAGGAATTTTTAGAACGAATCGATAAAACAATTTATGTGAGTGCGACTCCTAGCGAGTGGGAAGTCGACAGATCAAAAGGCAATATCACCGAGCAGTTGATTCGTCCGACCGGGGTGGTAGATCCAAGCATTGAAATCCGGCCAACAGAGGGGCAAATTCAAGATTTGGAAAAAGAGATTATTGAAACTGTCAAAAGGGGAGAGCGTATTCTTGTTACAACCCTTACAAAAAGAATGGCAGAAGACCTTTCATCGTATCTCGAAGATAAGGGGGTTAAGGTGAACTATTTGCATTCCGAAGTTCAAACTCTTGAACGGCAAGATATCATTGATGACCTTCGTTCGGGTGTATATGACGTCCTGGTCGGAATTAATTTACTTCGCGAAGGACTTGATATGCCCGAAGTCTCGCTCGTTGCGATTTTGGATGCCGATAAAGAAGGGTTTTTACGATCAAAAACCTCTCTCGTTCAGATAATGGGAAGAGCGGCTCGAAGGGTCGATGCCAGAGTTATTCTCTATGCGGACAATAACACGCGTTCTATGAAAGAAGCTATTGAAGAAGTCGATAGGAGACGTGAGTTTCAGCTCAGGTACAATAATGACCATGGAATTACACCACAATCAGTGATTAAGGCTATTAAGGCCAAACTCGTCGAAAGACAGGAAGTCTTGGATGAGTTAAAACCACTGCTTGAAAAAGATCTTCTATTGCCCGACGAAAAAGAAAAAGTAATAAAGAGGTTGAGGCGCGAAATGCAAGATGCCGCCAAACAACTGGACTTTGAAACCGCAGCGCTTTTACGAGACAAGATACGATATATTCAGCAAAGCTAATGAGTCTGTACGGTTGAATAATCTTCTCATTTTAGTCTATAATAGATGACTTTCCCTGCAGAGTTTTGCCTCGAAAGAATTGACTACATGAACGACAAGCTTATCATCAAAGGTGCAAGAGAACATAATCTCAAAAATATTGATCTTGAAATTCCTAAAAATAAATTAGTAGTTTTTACAGGACTTTCCGGATCCGGAAAGTCGTCCCTTGCTTTCGATACGATTTATGCTGAGGGACAACGTCGATACGTCGAGAGTCTTTCCTCATATGCTCGGCAATTTTTGGGAGTTATGAAAAAACCCAATGTCGATTACATTGAAGGGCTTTCTCCTGCAATTTCTATCGACCAAAAATCAACATCACACAACCCACGTTCAACCGTCGGAACCGTCACGGAAATTTATGATTATTTAAGGCTTCTTTTTGCACGAATCGGTCACCCCCATTGCCCAAATTGCGGGACTGAAATTTCTCATACTACAAAAGAAAAAATAGTTGAAGAAATTATCCATTCGTATCTTGATTCGGGTAAAACAAAAATTATGATTCTCGCGCCGCTTGTGAAAGGTAGAAAAGGCGAGTATTCTGATGTTTTTTCTGATCTTAAAAAGAGAGGGTACCAAAGAGTACGTGTTGATGGAAGAATCTATTCGGTTGATGAAGATTTGGTTCTTATTAAGACGAACAAACATACAATCGAGGCAGTAATAGATCGGATTGTAATGGATAAAGATTACGATGTTCAGCGTCTGACTGAAAGTGTTGAGCAAGCACTAGCCCTAGGAACAGGAGAACTTGTTGTAACAAAAGTGCTGGATAAATCCTTTGATTTTCCGGACAGACCAGAAAAAATGGAAGATAGGTTATTTTCCGAAAGATTTGCCTGTCCAAATTGCGGGACTTCAGTTGCAGAACCAGAGCCACGACTTTTCTCCTTCAATTCACCGTATGGGGCGTGTGGAACGTGCAATGGTTTGGGTGTTATCTACACTGTCGATGATGAACTGGTTTTGAATCCCGAGCTGTCAATTAGCGAGGGTGGAATCGTTGCGTTTGCAAACATTTTCTTTCAGGATACGTGGTTTGCAAGAACCGTCAGAACCGCCCTTGAAGCCAACGATATACCTGCGCGGATTCTCATCAAACAGCTTACTCCCGAGCAAAGAAATCTTGTTTTGTACGGAACAGGAGACAAATTATACGAGGTAAAGGGGAATAACAGATATGGTGAGCGAACAACAATCTATGAAGAATATCCCGGAGTTGTGAATTTTTTGATGAAAAAATACAATGAATCGGATTCGGAATTCATAAAACGAGAAATCGAGAAATTTATGTTGCCACGAATGTGCGAGACGTGTATGGGTGCGCGTCTTAAGAAGGAAGCGCTGGGTGTCACGATCGACAATAAAAATATTATTGAGGCTTCGAATATGAGTATTAAAAAAACATACGAATTTATGAACGGCCTCGACGGAATTTTAACAGAGCGAGAAAAGAGTATTGCCCGCCTCATTCTGAAAGAAATTAACGAACGCCTCTCGTTTCTTGTAGATGTTGGGCTCCATTACTTAACGCTTTCCAGAAGTGCAAATACTCTGGCAGGTGGGGAGGCGCAAAGAATTCGGCTTGCTTCACAAATCGGGTCGGGTCTTTCGGGGGTTTTATATGTTCTTGATGAGCCATCAATAGGTCTTCATCCTCGCGACAATACAAAATTGATAGATACGCTTATTAGACTTCGAAATTTGGGAAACAGTGTGGTTGTAGTCGAGCACGACAAAGAAATGATGGAGAAATCAGATTACATTGTCGATATTGGTCCGGGAGCCGGTGCATTTGGGGGAGAGGTAATTGCAAAAGGAACAATTGATGAAATCAAAAAGGATCCGAATTCTGTGACCGGTGAATTTTTATCAGGACGTAAGAAAATCACGGGCAAAAAAAGTGATTTTGATATCAAAAATGTAACAAAATTTATTGAAATAAATGGTGTGAGGGAGCATAACTTAAAAGATGTGACTGCCCGGTTTCCTGTCGGAGCACTGACGTGTGTAACGGGGGTCTCTGGAAGCGGGAAGTCGACTTTGATGAACGATGTTCTGTATCATGCCATTGCTCATCAAAAAAATCCTTTTCATAAAGAAAAGCCCGGCAAATTCAAGTCAATTTCCGGTCTTGAACATATTAAGAGAATCTACATGATCGATCAGTCACCGATCGGAAGAACTCCCCGATCAAACCCAGTGACATACACAGGTGCTTTCACATATATACGGGAGATTTTCGCAAATACCCGTGAGGCAAGAATGCGAGGATATACGGGAGGGAGGTTCTCATTTAATGTTAAGGGAGGACGATGTGAGACGTGCGAGGGGGATGGTCAGATAAAAATCGAAATGCAGTTCTTGCCTGATGTGTATATCGCGTGTGAATCATGTGGTGGATCCAGATACACAAGAGATACGCTGGAAATCGAGTTTGAAGGAAAAAATATTTCAGAAGTATTAGACATGAGCATCGGTGAGGCTGCAGATTTTTTCTCATTTCATGACGGGCTGTCTCAAAAATTGAATACCTTAAAAGAGGTAGGTCTCTCGTATGTAAAATTGGGTCAATCCGCACCGACTTTATCGGGTGGAGAAGCTCAACGTGTGAAGCTTGCTACAGAACTTTCAAAAAGAGGTGCCGGTGGATCGTTATATCTTCTCGACGAGCCCACGACAGGGCTCCATTTCGCCGATTTACAAAAGCTCGTGCATGTTCTGCGTCAGTTGGTGGACAAAGGCAATACGGTAATTGTTATCGAACATAATCTGGATGTTATTAAGAACGCGGATTATATAATAGATCTTGGACCCGAAGGTGGAGACGAAGGAGGAAGAATCATTGCAACAGGAACCCCGTTTCAAATTACATCGCAGAAAGAAAGTGAAACCGGAAAATATTTGAAGGCTGAATTGTAGTTCATGCGAAAAGCATTCTTTATACTGCTTGTTTGTTTTATATACTTTTTTCTTCCCGGTCCGTCACATGCAACAAATTCATTTAAAACGGAAATCGATTCGACATATGAAATTAAAGAAAATTACTCAGCGAGTGTTCGGCACTCGATCACTTTAGAAAATCTCACAGAATTTACCTACGCTCCGTTTTTTACTCTAGAGCTTGAGGGAAAGTCGGAGGATATTCAAGTCAAAGACACCAATGGGGATCCGATTCGGTATGAGGTGGTCGAAGAAGAAAAAAGAAAAGTACGTGTTATATTTACTGATAAAAATGCGGGACGCGGGAATGTGAGAGAATTTACAATATCGTATTCAGCCGAGGGTGTCGCACAGGAGAAGGGTCAATTAAAAGAAATATATATTCCCGGCACAAGTTCGGACTCGCGTGTATCAAAGAGAGCTATTGTAATACGCCCTCCTTTACCATGGGGAACTCCGTCGATCACAAAACCCAGCACCCACAAAAATATCGATCGAAATGCTTTTTTGTTTGATAAAATCACCGACTTGCAAGGCGGAGTGCTTATGGTCTTTGGAGAGGAGCAGTTTTATGAAGTGAATCTTGCTTATAATCTTAAAAACCCCAATATTTTCCCCGCCGAAAGAGAAATTGCTCTACCGCCAACAACCTCGTATCAGGACGTGGTCATTAAAGAGATAGAGCCGTATCCAAACGAAATAAAAATTGACGGAGACGGGAATTGGCTCGCTTCATATCTTATCGAGCCGAGTGAATCTATTTCAATCCACGCAAAACTTTTTGTAAGAACACATATGGGAGAAGCTGAATTCCTGTCCGACAGTCGAAAGAAAAAATATACCAAAAACGATCATTACTGGGAAATACACTCTACAGAAATAAAACAACTAAGCACCCAGCTTTCCGATGCTCGTTCAATTTCGGATTTTGTGACCGATACTTTGTTATATGATTACTCAAAGAAAAGTTCAGATAAAAAAAGATACGGGGCAAGAGAGTCTCTGGAAAACACTAACAAAGCAGTTTGTCTTGAGTATGCAGACCTTTTTATTGCGCTTGCGCGGGCAAAAAATATACCTGCTCGTTCAATTGAAGGGTATGCGTATTCTGATAATCCGTCAACTCGACCACTGTCATTGGTAAAAGATATTCTCCATGCATGGCCGGAGTATTATGACGAAAAAACATCTTCTTGGAAAATGATTGATCCGACGTGGATCGATACAACAGGAGGTTTGGATTATTTTAATACGTTTGATTTTGATCACATCGCATTTGTTATCAAGGGTTCAAGTAGTAGATATCCGATTCCTGCCGGAGCATACAAATTGGATGAATCTGCAAAAGATATTGATGTAACACTGCTTCAAAAATCTGAATTTACCCAAAAACAACAACTCGTTCTTATTCCTCATGCCCGTCCGGCTCATTTCACACTTATGCCTTTATACGTAGATGTGACAGTTAGAAATTCAGGCGATACAGCATTTAATAGTGGAGAAATCGTTTTCAGCTCTAATTCTTTGAAGAGTGACGCACAAGCCCGGTTTAAGGATTTGGCGCCCGGAGAAGAAGAGGATCTTCGAGTTAGACTTATGCCCAAGTCTTTTTTGACAAAAGGAAATGCGACTATTACAATGCGTTTTGGGGGGCAGATAAGTCTTTTGTATATTGATCTTGTGCCATACCCACCGATACCATGGATTATTGCAGGAGGATTATTTAGTGTCACGGCAGTTGGATGCATCATCTTTGCCCGAAAAAGCGGGTATTTACATGTTCCTCGATTCAAACGGAACAATTCTATACGTAGGGAAAGCTAAAAATCTAAAATCTCGTGTGTCTTCATACTTTGCCGCAACCGGAATAACGAACAAAATTATTCGTCTCCGAAACCAGACAGAAAAAATTGAGCACATTGTAGTGAATTCAGAGCTCGAGGCTTTTCTGCTCGAAGCCCATTTTATAAAAAAATATCATCCGTATTACAACGTTAAATTAACTGATGATAAATCATATCCGTATGTAGAAATAACCGATGGTCCCAATGCCTCTGTCACCATTACCCGAAAAATTAACAATCCGACGTCTGATTATTATGGACCCTACGCGGATGTTACGGGATTGAAATATGTTCTAAAGACAATGCGCCGTCTTTTCCCTTTCCAATCAATCAAAAATCATCCGAAAAGAAGATGTCTCTATAATCATTTAGGTCTTTGTCCGTGTGTTCAAATACAACCGGAAAATGAGGCGATATACCAAAGAAATCTCAA
>CAZBEA010000068.1:0-6462 GCA_964490835.1 uncultured Gammaproteobacteria bacterium | reverse complement strand
ACGCTCGCCGTGATCCAGGCCCAACGAACCTTAACAACGTACCGAAAGGAGAAAGTCCATCAGACTCTAGTTAGTCCTGGTCTCAACCCAACAAAGAATGAGGTAAGCCTGCATGAGCAACAAGATTCCCGTCGGAATCAATGGAGCCGGCCGTATCGGCCGACAAGTCCTGAAGCGCCTCACAGATCACTACGGTGGTCTTATCGAGGTGGTCGCAATCAACGATCTGCTAGCCCCGACGACTATCGTTTCGCTTCTGCGCAACGACTCGAACTACGGTCGGTGGAACCGCGAGATCCTTGCTGCTGAGGGCGGCATCACGATCGATGGGCGGTTCATCCGTATCTTTGCCGAACGCGACCCGGGGCAGATCCCCTGGGGAGAGCTCGGCGTCAAGATCGTCATCGAATCGACCGGATTCTTCACAGACGCCACAAAGGCCGCGGCTCACCGTCGTGACAGTGTCCAGAAGGTTATCATCAGCGCTCCCGCTAAGAACGAGGACGGCACATTTGTCCTCGGCATCAACGACGAGGCCTACGATCCGACCGCTCACCACATCATCTCGAACGCATCGTGCACGACCAATGGTCTTGCTCCGGTGGTTCGGGTGATCGAATCTGAACTTGGCATCATCGCCGGTCAGATGAGCACGATCCACAGCTACACCAACTCGCAGAAGATCCTCGATCAGGGCTCGCCCAGCGGGGATGAACGCGAGATGAGGGCCGGTCCCCAGAACATCGTTCCTGGGTCCACCGGGGCTGCGAAAGCTCTCAAGCTCGTCATCGGCGAAGTAGACGGCAAGCTTGATGGCGGCGCCTATCGCGTGCCGACCCCTACCGTCTCGATCGTCGAGTTGGTGGCATGGGTCGGCCGAGAGACGACCAAAGACGAGGTCAATGATCTGCTCATCAAGGCTACGAAGGAAGGTCCACTTGTGGACATCCTTGGGTGGACAGACGAGCCTGTCGTCTCAATGGACATGAAGGGTGATACTCGCTCTTCGATCGTCGACGGCCAGATCACGAATGTGGTCGGTGGTCGTCTCGTCAAGGTGGCTGCCTGGTATGACAACGAGTGGGGCTACGCGTGTCGGCTTGCCGACCTCACCCATCTCGTGGCGGGCAAGCTCTAGCTCCCTTTCGGTACGTTCTCGTGGTGGCCCGGCGCAATCGCTCCGGACCACCACACCAGGCTTCTTTAAATTGCATTCCATACAAATTTTATCCTATAATTATTGACTTTCGGTATGTTTTTATATATAATTTACCTCTCGAAGTTACCTCCGGAATTCGAATCCGGAGTCCGCTTCAGATCTTTTACAGCAGGAGGAGTTTATAAGAGGTTAGACATGCCTCATCGCCACATACCAGCTACGGCTGGGGAGTAGACTTGGAGTCAGTAGTGACGGAATCGATGTTTCTGCGGACTGTTCCGCGGGAAGAAATTGCCGCGCTCTTTCGGGAGCGATTCGGCACAGACAACATCGCCTGGAGCATGCAGCCCGACGATGACTCGTCGGTCGGCCAGGGTACTTGGTTGAACTACTTCGTTGCCAATCCCGAAAACGACTCTGTCGTCATCGGACGGCAGGACGAGCGGTTCTTCCAGATCCGCGTTCGCATGCGCCGTGAAGGCTACATGCAGCCTGTGCTCTACGAAGAGCCCCGGATTCCGCACAGGACCGATGGACGACCTCGAGTCGTCGGTTATGTCCGCGTGTACATCAACAACCGCGGCTTCGTCAAGACGAGGACCGAAGGCACCCTCATGGGTGAGGTTCTCATGATCCATCCGTCGAGCGTTTCCAAGGATGAGGACATTCTTCCGGATTCGAACCTGCTTGGTTCGTGGTACTTCAACACGAATCCGCAGCGGATCGAAGGAACCGTCGAGGTCGAGCTTCTTCAGAGGGAGTTCCCCGACGATGAAGAGGGCGCCATGCGCGTCCGCGAGATCGTAGTGATCTGTCCTGACGGCCGCTCGCTTTCGGTGGCGGCCAAAATCATGGCAGCCGTCAACGCCTAAGACGTCCTCCCGCTTCTAGGGGAAGGACCGGGTACTAACCCCGGCCTTCCCCCCATTTCTCTCCTGGTTTACATTCACACTCTCTTTTGATATACTAACTTTTAACCCAGAAACGGGTTTCTTTTTTTGTATGGCACAACAAATTACAGTTACAAAGACAGACAGGTCTAAATTCCCGTTGGACAAGATCCGAAATATCGGAATTATTGCCCATATCGACGCAGGTAAAACCACAACTACAGAGCGCATTCTGTATTACACAGGCCGAACCTATAAAATCGGCGAGGTTCATGAAGGTGCTGCAACCATGGACTGGATGGACCAGGAACGAGAACGAGGAATTACCATCGTATCCGCAGCTACCACTACTTTTTGGGCACACACAGAAGATCTAAAGAAAGGTGTGGATGCTCCATATCGATTCAATATCATTGATACCCCCGGCCACGTTGATTTTACCGTTGAAGTAGAACGATCACTCAGGGTTCTTGATGGAGCAGTCACAGTTCTTGATGCTGAGGAGGGTGTTCAATCACAGTCAGAGACTGTATGGCGCCAGGCTGATAAATACCATGTGCCTCGAATATGTTTTATCAACAAAATGGACAAGTTAGGTGCTGACTTTGATAAGACAGTCAAATCAATCGTTGATCGACTTGCTGCAAACCCCGTACCTCTTTGCATCCCAATCGGATCAGAAAATGAATTTATCGGAGTTATCGATGTTCTTCACATGAAGACATATATTTGGTCTGGTGAGGAACTCGGTGCAAAATACGAAACAAGCGACGAAATCCCAGAAAATATGAAAGACATAGTCGCAAAATATCGAGAAAACCTCATCGAAAAGATTGCAGAGACTGATGATGCGCTTTTAGATAAATATTTATCGGGTACAGAATTAACCACCGAAGAGCTTCAAGCAGGTCTTCGTGCCGCGACAATTGCATATAAAATTGTCCCTGTCTATGCAGGATCTTCACTTAGAAACAAAGGTGTTCAGATGCTGCTCGACGGAGTTGTAGACTATCTTCCGTCACCACAAGACATTGGAACAATTAAAGGTAAAAATCCAAAGACAGGTGAAGATGAGGTTCGGGAATTGACACCTGAAGAATCATTCACCGGACTTGCTTTCAAAGTACAAGTCGACCCACACGTCGGAAAAATTACGTATTGCCGAATTTACTCAGGTAAATTGACATCAGGATCTTATCTTTACAACTCAACAAAGGATGTAAAGGAACGCGTCGGGAGACTCCTTCTTATGCATGCAAATGAACGAGAGGAAATTAAGGATGCATATGCCGGAGAAATCGTTGCAATCGTAGGTCTAAAAGACACCATCACCGGAAATTCACTTTCAGATGAAGCCAAACCAAT
The DNA here is from genome assembly GCA_964490835.1 of uncultured Gammaproteobacteria bacterium. Classification (GTDB taxonomy): domain Bacteria; phylum Patescibacteriota; class Microgenomatia; order Levybacterales; family GWA1-39-11; genus CAZBEA01. Next base: position 3,048 of record CAZBEA010000068.1, on the reverse strand, counting down.
CGTTCTTGAAGAGATCACGTTCCCTGAGCCTGTTATTTCACTTGCTATTGAACCAAAGACTAAGACTGATCAGGAAAAATTGGGTGAGGCCATGAAGAGGCTTATGGAAGAAGATCCGACCTTCAGAGTCAAGTCCAATCACGAAACAGGGCAGACAATTATTTCAGGTATGGGAGAACTTCAGCTTGAAATTATGGTTGAGCGTATGAAGAGAGAATTTAAAGTAGAAGCAAATGTAGGTGCGCCTCAAGTTGCATACAAGGAAACAATTTCCAAACTTGCCGAAGCAGAAGGAAAGTATATTCGACAGACCGGAGGAAAAGGACAATATGGACACGTTGTTATCAAGGTTGAACCTCTCGAACGTGGTGCCGGATATGAATTTGTAAATATGATCAAAGGTGGAGCAATCCCACAAGAATTTATTGGACCGGCTGAAAAAGGTATGGTGGAGGCACTTGAAAATGGAATTCTTCTCGGATACCCGGTTGTCGATCTTAAAATTACTCTTTTTGACGGATCGTTCCATGATGTTGATTCGTCTGAAATGTCATTTAAGATTGCCGGATCTATGGCAATTCAGGCTGCTGCCAAAAAAGCAGAAATGAAGCTTCTCGAACCAATCATGTTGGTTGAAGTCACAACACCTGAGGAATTTATGGGAGATGTAATTGGAGATCTTTCATCAAAAAGAGCACAAATTTTGGGTACTGAAGACAGGGGAAATTCCAAGATCATCAAGGCCCACGTACCGCTCGCTGAAGTCTCAGGTTATACAACTCAACTTCGATCTATGACACAGGGCCGAGCAACTCCATACGTTGAACCATCACACTACGAAGAAGTTCCAAATAACATTGTGCAAGGCATGCTTGCCAAATCCACCTTCACCGGACGACAGGAATAATTAGATAATTCCGAAATCCGAAGCTCTTAATCCTAAACAAATTAAAATATTCAATTTCAAAACAATCAAAAAATAGTGAAGACTGACCTTAATTAGAATATAATACCTTCATGGCACGAAAAAAAATTTCAGAATTCAGAGCAAAGTCCCTGCTCTACAAGGATTTACAAATACCTTATTCGGGTCTGTCAATCAACGTGAACATGAGCGCTTGGGAAGAAGAAATTTCCGCACTCTCCCCTACCCAAAAATTTGTTGTAAAAGTTGATCAAGGAATAAAGGGAAGAAAGAAAAAGGGGCTCGTAACACTCGATAGGTCCCCGAGCGAAGTAATTTCAGATATCAAAAATTTGGTTGAAAAAGGTTTTCGGTCTTTTATCGTCGAAGAATTTGTCGAAAACGAAGGGTACGGTGAGCATTATCTTGCGATCATGCGAATGCGTGAAGGGGTAGTCTTGTGGTATTCCAAAATGGGTGGAATAGATATTGAAGCACATCCCGAAAGTATCACAAAGGTTTTAGTCTCTGGTGAATCAATTGATACGGTTGCTTCAGATCTCTCTTTAGAAAAAAATATTCTTGTCTCACTTCTTGAAAGTTTTGATCGATACCACTTCTCGTATCTTGAAATAAATCCATTAGTTATAAAAGATAGATCATTCTTCTTTCTCGATACCGCTGTTGAAGTCGATACGGCGGGAGAGTTCTTTGTAAATGAATCCTGGGATGAAACTGATTTTCGGGATTTCACAAAGAATGAAAAAACTCCTGAAGAACTCGCGATTGAGGAGCTCAAGAGAAATAGTCCTTCTTCATTTAGTTTCCAAGTTATAAATCCAAATGGAGGAATTTTCCTCCTTCTTTCAGGAGGAGGAGCAAGTCTTGTGACAGCAGACGAGGTTTTTCAATTAGGAGAGGGCGGAAATTTAGCTAACTATGGAGAGTATAGTGGGAATCCAAACCAAGAAGAGACGTATATCTATGTAAAAAATGTTTTGAGTCTGCTTCTTAAATCAGAAGCTCCTAAAAAAGCACTCATTATCGCCGGAGGTGTGGCTAATTTCACCGATGTTCGAGTAACCTTTAAGGGTGTAATTCAAGCTCTATCAGAAGTTGCTGATAATTTGAAAGAACAAAACGTAAAAGTTTTTGTCAGGCGCGGAGGACCACATCAAAATGAAGGACTTGCCTTGATGCGCGAATTTTTGGAAAAAAATGATTTATATGGATTTGTTTCGGGTCCGGAAATGGTCCTAACAGATATTGTCCAGAAAGCTCGCGATTTTATCAAGAATTAACTATGTTAGAAATTCAAAAATTAAGACAACTTGAACCCAAAATTATTGCAGCAGGATCGTATCCGATATTTCAGGCAATGCTTGATTACGATTTTTTGATAGGCAGAACGTTACCATCTCTTACTGGAATTATTGCTAGCGGCAAGAAGTATCAGAGACTCTTTTTTGGTCAAAAAGAAATTCTCATTCCTGTTTTTCAATCTCCCGTAGCTGTTAGTGAAAAAATTAAAAGAGAAGCTAACCTTTTCTTGAATGTGTCTTCAGGAAGACGGGTTTTGGCTTCGAGTGAGAGTTTGTTTGCACATTTCCCAAATCTTATTCTTGGAACAGCATTTGCAGAAGACGTGCCTGAAATTCATGCTCTGACACTTGGCAAAAAAGCAAACGAAAAAAGTGTTACGGTGATTGGTCCCGCAAGTGTGGGAATTGTTGTTCCCGGATATTTCAAATTAGGAGCTGTGGGGGGGGTGAATGCTCGTCAGATTGTGACTTCAGGAATTCTACACAAAGGAGAAGTAGCAGTTCTCTCTGCCTCGGGAGGAATGGTGAATGAAATAATTAATGTTGTAACGCGTTCGGGTCAGGCTCTTTCTTTTGCACTTTCATTTGGTGGCGATAGGTTCCCTGTTCTCTCACCGGAGGAAGCTTTTCTTGCTGCCGAAGCAGATCCCGATACTCATGCTATTGTCTACTATGGTGAATTGGGAGGTCAAGATGAATATAAATTGGTGGAATTGCTAAAAAATAAAAAAGTTACTAAAAAGGTTGTCTGCTATATAGCAGGCGTTATTTCTGATCTTTTTGATACGCCGGTTCAATTTGGGCATGCCAAGGCAATGGCTG
>CAZBEA010000067.1:0-6596 GCA_964490835.1 uncultured Gammaproteobacteria bacterium | reverse complement strand
CAACCGGCGCTATTGGATATTTGGGCATTGTACCGTTCTTTTGCAGTAGTGATTCTTGCGAGTCTGTCCATGATTGAACACTCAATCCTCCGAATTTCCGCTCGGGATCTAGTTTGTATTCAACCAACCCGTCTCCGTCACGATCTCCATACGCAACAATCCACTCAAGCCCCTTTTCTACCGATGCCACAACAGACAAAAGAAAATTATCATCACGAGTAATATTCCAATAGCGATACAGAGCAAGAAGCGTTAATGGTGTTGAATCAATAGAATCATAATTTCTTAGAATCCCATCTTCATAAACATACCAGGGTTTTTCCAGCCGTAAAAGGTGTTCGTATTTTGATTTTCTGTATTCATGAATATATTTTCCCGGTTCTTCTCCGCTCTCGCGGTTAAATTCTTTCCCCTGAAGACCGACAAGAGTTAAAAGCGATCTCCTACACATGTCGAGAAGAAACGTTCTATCAAGCTCGCTGGTAAAATTAGGGTTGGAGACAATCTTTAAAATCTTAAGAATCGTAATTGCGCTATCTCGACCAAAAATGCATCCATAAATTTCATCTTTTCCCGAAGCGTTAATCCCCTCATCGGTTGCAAGAGATATGAGGGATTTATAGATTTGTGTGCGGAATTGGGCGGCGTCTTCCATAGGATCACCAATCTATCACCCGAATAGCTTTTGTGTCAATGCTTCTTACTCTTTTCTTACATTTTCTTTAAGAATTCTAAAATATATGTCTTCATACCTTTCTGCCATGAGCCCACTATTAAAATGAGATAATGCATAAGCTCGACATTTCTTCCGATCTATACTCTCTATTTGTGAGACAGCTTCGATCATCTCATCGATATCTCCCACAACAAAACCCGAACTTCTGTCTTTCACAATTTCGGGAATTGACCCTTTATCAAACGCTACTACCGGAGTACCGCACGCCATCGACTCGATCATCGTAAGCCCGAACGGCTCACGCCACGTAACAGGATGCAAAAGGCACATAGCCTCAGACATAAGCGTATTTCGTTCCATTTCGTCCACCTCGCCAATCCAGCGAATTTTTTCATCGCTTAATCTATGCTCAACATACTCATGATAATACGCCTTGTCGGCCGTATCGAGTTTGGCTGCAATTATAAGTGGCAAGTCAAGGGTTTGGGCGACATCGATTGCGTAGTGCGTTCCCTTTTCCATTGAAATCCTTCCGACATACAATAAATAATTTTTGTGTTTTTTTTTAAATGGATATGCATACATATCGAGTCCGTTATAAACGACGTCAAATACCTCAACGTTTGGAGATTTGGCAAACTGTGACTGAGAAATTCCTATAAGGTATGGCCCCTTTATGCTTTCATATAGCTTTCGGTTGTTTGGATTTATATTCCCATGAACAGTCAGTACCACCGGCATGTCGGATAACGAAGCAGTTGGCAGTGCAATGATACTATTGTGATCATGAACAATATCAAACTCGTGTCTCCTTGCGTACGCTGCTCCAATATGTAAGAGTGCCCATTCGTTGAGCCCGTGTGGATTCGGGACCCTCGCCTCCCTGAGACCTCGCGGATACACACTTGCGAGTCGTGCATTTGTTATTGAGTCACCTGATGCAAAAAGAGTCAGCTTATGCCCACGTTTTACCAATTCTTCTGTCAGTGCCGATACTACCCTCTCGGTACCTCCATATTTTTTAGGCGGAACCCGTTCTGCGATCGGCGCGATCATTGCAATCTTTAATTTTTTCTTTACACGTGGACTCACTGGAATTTATTCTATTCGCACTGATCGCACTTTGCGTAATAGGAATATGAAGCATTTGTATGAACGCATTTTAAAGATATTTTTTGAAGAATTCTGTGGTATTATTCATCGCTGCGTTAAAGCTGACACCGGAAATGTTATGACCACCCGATGAGTACTCATGCAGCTCGTGAGTAAGTGTGCTCTTTTCAAGTAATTCATTCAGATCGCGACTATACCCTATATTTACAACAGCGTCGTCAACTGCGTGATTAAGTTGAATTGCTGTCTTCATATTTGAAATATAATTGGTCGCGGCAACCGTTCGCCAAAATTCACTGTCTTCTGAAAATTCACCGTACGTATCAAAAAGTTGCTGACGTCTTCTTTGTCGCTCGGTATTATTTCCCGGTGGCCTATACGATCCGTCTTGAATCCCATACTTCTGCCAATCTTCGTATGTATACACTGCTCCAGACCAAATAACAGCCGCGGGTATTGTAGGATCGGCTGCCAGAGCCCTGAACACAACATTCCCAGCCATCGAATGACCCCACAATCCGATTTTGTCAGGGTTTATTTGGTCTGATGTTTTAAGCGCTGCTTTAGCATTGAGCACGTCAATTATGTAATCTGAGGAATAATATGCCCCACCCGGCTCACCTTCCGACTCGCCATGTCCCCGTAAATCAATTTTAAAAACAGCAAAACCCTGTCGTGCAAGATGATCCACATATGAAGAATAATTCCCAAGTGTTTGATACGATGCCGGAGGAATATACCCGTGAATAAAAATGATAGCCGGAAATCCTCCTTCCGGCATCTTGTCAGTCGGAATCGTGAGTTGAGCATTTACCGTAATTCCGTCGGAATCGTAACTGGTCAGATATGACGCATAAGAAGAATTACTTGATGACCCCACAAGCTCGCCCAGAGCACTCTTGTATTCACGATTTTGAAGATAAGGGATCGTCAGATCGTAAAATGGCGGTGGCGTTGGTGTGGGAATATTTTTGTCGTTCAATTCTTCAGAGACAGCCGAGGTGATCAACACAGTACTCTTTTCATTTTTTGAAAGAAAAAAAACAAAAGCACCGCATATAAGAAGCACCGTAGAGATAACAATAAATATATATAATTTAGTTCTTCCTCTCTTTACGGACTCAGACGCAATGGTAAGTTGTTGTTCGGGTTGGATTTTGTCTTCCATAAGATTTATTTTACATATCGATCGAAGAACTCAATAGATCGACTCATTGCTGTTTCGAAATTGGCTGTTATGTCATGATCGTCACCCGTATAAATATAAACTTCCGAAGTTTTACCTACTTTCTTCATTTGTGTATCAAGCATTTCGGAAAATTCTGCCGGAACCGAGGTATCCGCTCCACCGTGATGTAATTGAATTGGGCCAGAGATCTCAGAAAGATATGAGTTTGAAGAAATGGAGTTCCAGAATTCTGGATTCTCATCTGGTGTCCCAAATTTCTCGGTCAATCCTCTCCTCCAACCGCCACGGTTTGAAGTGGTTGGAAATGGAGTTGGAGTTGTACCAGCAGGACCCCTTCTCCAACGAGCAAGAAGGTCAGGATAAGAGGCAACAACACCTCCCCATATAACTCCCGCTTGTATATCTTTGGAAACAACCATAGATCGAAGCGTAATATGTCCACCCATCGAATGCCCCCACATCCCAATTTTATCTGGATTTACATCAGGATATCTTTTAATCGATGCGACTGCGTTGAGAATATCAATTGTATAGTCGTTTGAACCATATCCTCCCGAAGCTATCCCTTCCGAATTTCCATGCCCCCGATAGTCCGATCTGAGAACGATGTATCCGTTACGAGAAAAACCGTCTATATACGCTATATACCGCTCGGTAGTCCTGTATTGGGTGGGTGGAATATATCCATGGTTAAAAATCACAACCGGCCACCCTCCCTCAGGAGGCGTACCGCTCGGTACGGTGAGAAGCGCAAAAATCTTCAATCCTTCCGATTTATACGATGCGATGTATCGCGAATAGTTAATCCCCGGGTCAAGTGTTTGCTCGATTTTGATATCGCTCCCGGGATATTCTCCGTCACGAAGCGACTGGATTGAAAGTGGATGTGGAACAAGCACTGGTCCACCCTCGATATCCGGCTCTGTCGTTTCACCCGCTCGTGTACCATGTTGAGTAATTTGGGAAATATTAATTCTGTCGGAAAAAATAAAATATAAACCGATTCCGCTAATGACAAACACAATACATATTCCGAGGACTTTCTTCATGAAGGCTAAATTATACCAGACGATTGTAAGAAGACTATATTTTCTTCGGGAATAATACCGATGCAAGAAGTGAGAGTCCCAAAATCGTCATAATTATGAAAAACGAAACAAGCGATGAAATCTCAATATGAAAAATTTCAGAGATCATTTTTGCCCCGATAAAAATAAGTACAAAAGACAGCCCTTTCTGAAGATGGTGGAATTTGTGAAGAATATTTTCTAGTAAGAAAAATAATGCCCGCAGCCCAAGAATTGCAAATACATTCGACGTGAATACAATGAAAGGATTCTGAGTGATTGAAAACGCTGCGGGAATCGAGTCTATTGCAAAGACGATATCGGTCGATTCAACGAGAAGAACTATTAAAAAAAGGATTGTAAAATGCCACTTGCCCTTTTCTTTGATCAAAAATTTTCCATTGTGCTCGGCTGTTGTGACAGGTAAATATTTTTTTGTAAACCGAATAACTTTGCTGTGATTAAAATCAACATGTTCCTCCTTTTTATCTCTAAACAATTTAATTCCCGTATATAACAGAATCGCTCCAAAAATATACAGAACCCAGTGAAAGTTGCTGATAATAAATGCCCCGAGAGTGATGAATAATCCACGAAAGACTATTGCTCCCATTATTCCCCAGAACAAAACCTTATGGTGGTACTTTTCTTCAATTTGAAAAAAACTAAAGATAAGCATAATAACGAATAAGTTATCGACTGAGAGCATTTTCTCAGTTACATACGCAGACATATACTCTGCAGCCATATCGCGTCCCATGTACAGAAAAATGAGGAATCCGAATGCAAATGCCACAGCCACCCAAAACAGCGACTGGATAAGCGCTGCGCGCGGGGTAATTTTGTGAGATTTCCTATTAAAGTAACCCAGATCCGCAATAAGAAATCCTAAAACTACAACACAAAAAAGAATAAGTAAATTACCTTGTACATCCATAGTCACAAAGATTAATTATAGCTTATAAAGAAAAATGGGGTGTGACTTTTCAAAAGCAAACTACTGATTTTTGAGAGCTTTCGTGTGTCCCTTTTTGAAATCTTTATCTTCAATATCGCCTGTTTGTTCCTTTGTAAGCTCAAACTTATTAAGATACAAAACAATTGCCGCCCCTACCAGTGAAAGAATTACGATAAACAAAACTCCAAAATCAAAAGAAGAAGGAAGAATGTTTTTCTCGACCAAGGGCACGACTTCTCCATGGCTGTTTATCCTTGTCATCACTACTTCTTTCCATGGCCAGATTTTTCGTACCGACCCAAGCATAACACCGGCAAGAATCGCGACGGAAATATCATGATGGTGTTTGAAAAGCCATGAGAGAACCCGTGAGAAAAGCGATAGACCTATGACGCACCCAATCATAAAAACCCCGAGAGTAAGAATGTCACGATTCGTGACAGCTGCCAAAATCTGCTGATATTTTCCCAAAAGAAGTAAAATAAATGATCCTGAAATTCCCGGCAAAATCATTGCACAAATTGCAATAACGCCGCTCAGAAAGACAAATGGAAGATTATTTGGAGTTTCTATCGGAATTGCTCCGACGACAAAATACGTTATGATTGTGGAAACTGAGAAAGCAAGAATATCCGAAATGTCCCACTTTATGACGCGCTTGAGAACTATCCATGTGGAAGCAAGAACCAGACCAAAGAAAAATGCCCAAACAAATGACGGATACTCTGCCAAAAGAAAAGAGAGAAGGTTTGCGAGACTAAAAAGTGCTGTGAACAACCCTGCCGCAAGCGGAAGAAGAAAAGCGAACGGAACCGTATTGAACGCGTCTTTTATTTTAAATTGCAAGGCAAGTCTTAGGACCTTCCCGCTGACGATTTTTATACTCTGAAGTAGTTCCTCATAAATTCCCGATAAAAATGCGACTGTTCCACCCGACACGCCCGGAATAAGGTCTGCAGTACCCATTGCAAAACCTGTGATAAAAAGTCTGAAATATTTTTTCATCTTATTCACTATACCAAAACCAACTACCGAATAAATAAGTAGAATTGCAAGAATAATTTGATACAATTCGCGTATGGTAGATCGAGATCCAAAACCTACTCTTCTGGAAGCCCACGGTGTGCGCCTCGAACAGACTCACATGGGACTGGCTGTTTGGGGCATTCCCGACGATGATGGTGGACCGGCAAGACTTGATGTGGTCCGCGGGTTTGACGATATCTTTCTACAAATACAAAGCCATACTGATGAAACCTTCTTTACCGGAGGCATGCGATTTAGATCGTATTCTGGCGGTGGGGGTATTTGGCAAATTGGCGAATTCTTCATGAGAATGGGTAGTTCATTTCAGGAATCAGAGGGGCAAAAATTTAAAAAAGCTCATCCCATTCTGAGAAAGCATCCGATTGAAATTCCTAGTTATTGGAACTTACAAATCTCTGTGGGAAAGGAACAGGACGATCCTAAATTTTCAGTTTTGAACATTCCTGGTGACCAAGACGAAGAACAATCCCTTGATGTCACTGTTCTTTCCAACGGTGATGTCAGACTAACCATGCGCAATCCGAGATTGGGCGAAATGGGCGTTCG
>CAZBEA010000066.1:4120-6881 GCA_964490835.1 uncultured Gammaproteobacteria bacterium | reverse complement strand
GAACCCTGAACCCAAAGCTTAAAAGGCTTTTGCTCTACCATTGAGCTACCGGACCCTTCGGCGCTTCGCTTCTCAGGGCAGGCCCCTAGAATTCCAACCGAAACCTCGAGAACGAACGCTTCTAGATTACTCCAGATGTATATTTTATCAAATTCATGGCTAGGGTAGCAAATTGCATAATTTTATCCGATATGGAATACTGGTAGGGTAAGTGCTGAGGGGAGGTGAAGGACGATGAATCAGGGAATAAACGATATTCTTGGCACAACACTCAATTCGGTTTTGACTTCAGTTGGTATTTTTGTTCCACGTTTTGTTTCTGGTCTGATTGTTCTTTTGATTGGTATAGTTGTTGCTTCATTTCTAAAACAATTACTATTGCAATTATTTAAGATCATAAAACTCGACTCATTTTTGGCAAAATACAGCCTTCCGGGTCCTAAGACTCGGGAGAAAGTAAATTGGGGACAGATACTGGCAGAGTTAGTCAGATGGTTCGTTATTATTCTGTTCTTGATCCCAACTGTCGATGTGTGGGGTCTTGGACAATTTGTTGAGGTATTGAATGAGTTATTGGGATTCTTGCCACGAGTATTTATTTCGGTTCTTATCTTAATAGTCGGAATTGTGGTATCAAGACTCGTATATGATCTTTTGATGGCATCGGTTGGCGGTGTTTCAAGAGAAGGCGTACGGACTGTGGCACAAGTCGGAAGATGGTCAGTGCTGGTATTTGTAATTCTTGTGGTATTGAATCAACTGGGAATTGCGAGTGATCTGATACGAATTCTTTTTGCGGGGATTGTCGGAATGGCAGCTCTTGCGGGAGGCCTTGCATTTGGGTTAGGAGGAAAAGACCTGGCCAGAGAACTATTGGCAAAGTTGGTTAAGAAGATATAACCGTTCTGCATGCCAATTTAAGACGGATAACTATTGTTGACATTCCGTTAATATGAGGGTAGTGTAAAGATATGTATTTTAATGTAATATTCTACATTCTTTACGAATTGGCAGTGTGGTTTATTATTCTATTTGTCCTGATCTCACTTCTTTTTCTTTACCGCAAGAAGCTAAAACTTCTCAAAAAAATTCCGAATTCTCTTAAGGTACTGAGTATAGGATTGGGTATATTTTTGATTGTTTCTTTTTTTGTATTGAATCCTGAGGGAAGATTCCTTGAAATGCCTGTTTATATGCATTCGCACACTGCGGATAACAAACCTGCATCAGTGCCACTGGTGAGCGCGTTTACTTTTTTACTAAAGTCGGGAAGATTTGAACAAGTTGAAGATATTGGTCATGATCCGAACGACGTTCCTGCTCCAATAGAACGCACCAATAGTGAAAATATACATATTGATATTGTAGCTCAAGAAGTTATCGGTCAAGTTGCAAATGGCTCATATTTTAATTACTGGACGTATGATAAAAAAGTGCCCGGCCCAATGTACCGAGTAAGAGTTGGAGATACTATTAGTATTTCTTTGACCAACCACCCAACGTCTCTGCATGATCATAATATAGATTTACATGCAGTCACGGGACCTGGTGGTGGTGCGACGCTCACGCACGTCGCACCAGGAGAAACAAAGTCGTTCAGCTGGAAGGCGTTGAATCCGGGATTGTATGTATACCACTGCGCGATGCCGAATGTGAGTACGCATAATTCACATGGTCAGTACGGACTTATATTGGTCGAGCCCGAAGAAGGATTGCCGAAAGTAGATAAGGAATTTTATGTTATGCAGGGTGAGCTGTATACTCTGGGGGGAGCGGGCAAAAAGGGGCTAACTATTTTTGATTCTAAAGGTCTCATCGATGGACATCCCACATACGTAACATTTAATGGGAAAGTTGAGTCTATGCCACGCATGAAAGCAAGGGTAGGAGAAAGAATTCGAATGTATGTAGGGAATGGCGGAGTAAATCTTATATCATCATTTCATATCATCGGTGAAATATTTGACTTAGTATATCCAGAGGCTGCGATTGGCTCAGAGCCGCATAAGAATATTCAAACCACGACAATTCCCGCAGGTGGGGCTGCTATTGTTGAATTCAGTCTCGATGTTCCAGGGAAATATATCCTTGTCGATCATGCTCTTGCAAGGCTCAACAAAGGCGCCTGGGCTATTCTTGAGGTAGAAGGCCCGGAAAATTCTGAAATTTTTCAGTCACTTGACGATCATCCACACACCGAATAATTCGCCCCATTTGACTTTATTGTTATTTGGGCACGAATCGGATATAATTTGATCAGTTCCTGGTATAGATGGCCCCATCGTCTAGCGGCCTAGGACGTCGGGCTTTCATCCCGAAAATCGCGGGTTCGATTCCCGCTGGGGTCACCATTATTTTTCCACCACATGAAAAAGTATTCTTTCTCGATAATCGGTGGGACGTTTGATCATTTTCATTCCGGTCATGAGCACTTTCTACATGAGGCGTGTGTTGCATCCAAGCATTTAACCATTGGACTAACTACCGAGGTTTTGCATGTGAATAAAGAATATAGGGATGCTATAGAAGATTTTGAAACAAGAAAAAGCACTGTAGAAGAATTCATTTCACTGTATCACCCCGAGATTTCATTTGAGATAATTCCGCTCAATGATATATATGGTACAACTCTTAAGGAAGAGCGAATCGATGCAATTTTTACGACTGAACATGGGCTTGAAAATACGCACACAATAAATAAAAAACGAATAGAAAAGCGATGGCAAGAACTGCAAATTGAACTTGTCCAACTCGTCAAAGG
>CAZBEA010000066.1:0-4020 GCA_964490835.1 uncultured Gammaproteobacteria bacterium | reverse complement strand
GAAGAAGATCTTCTTGCATTTCCCTTAATGCTGTATGCCCCACTTCTTTCAATTGTGTGTTACGGTCTGAGAGATAAAGGATTGGTCGCAGTTGTAATAGATGAAGAATTAAAAATAGAGTTGAAGATTCTTGCATCGCGAATGTCATTTGTTGAATAAATGAAAGAATTGCTTGAAAAAATAAGATTTTATATCCATATTCTTTTAGATAAAGATACACCCCGACGTGCAAAAGTAATGTTAATTTTTGCTATTGCGTATCTCTTTTTACCATTCGATATTATCCCCGATTTTAGTCTCATTGTAGGCCAATTTGACGACTTGGTCGTTGTCCCACTCTTGTTTTATATAGCAACTCGCATGGTTCCCGATGCCGTACGCAATAAATACAAAAATCCCAAAGCTTCGTCAAGATAATAATTTCCAGTATAATAAGGCGTTATGAATATCTGGGAAAGACTTCCAAACCCGTTTTTTATCCTTGCGCCGATGGAGGACGTGACTGATACGGTGTTCCGTCGTGTATTTTTAAAGAGTGGAGCACCCGATCTATTTTTCACAGAATTTACATCGGTCGACGGTCTTAAATCACCGGGGCACGACAAAGTAGCGCAAAGACTCCTTTTTTATCCTGAGGAAAGGCCTCTTGTTGCCCAAATTTGGGGGATGAAGCCGGAGAATTATTTCAAAACGGCGCAAGAACTCAGGGAAAGAGGGTTTGATGGGATCGACATTAACATGGGGTGTCCTCAGAAAACGGTAATCAAAAATGGTGCGTGTTCTGCGCTCATTAAAAACCGTCCGTTAGCTCATGAAATCATCGAGGCGACAGAGGAGGGGGCCGGAGATTTGCCTGTGAGTGTGAAGACAAGGATCGGATTTAAAACGATCGAAACAGAGAATTGGATCGGTTTTTTACTCGAACACAATTTGGCCGCAATAACTGTACACGCTCGCACTCAAAAAGAGATGACAAAAGTCCCTGCGCATTGGGACGAGGTAAAACGCGCACGCGAGTTGAGAGACAACATGAAAAAAAATACTAAAATTATCGGGAACGGTGATGTTCTGACACTTAATGATGCCAAAGATCGGATAAAAGAAGCTGGATGCGATGGAATAATGATCGGAAGAGGGGCACTCCAAAATCCATGGGTATTTAGTGGTAGAAGTCACGAAGATGTTTTGATAACCGAGCGATTAGAACTTATGAGGCTTCATCTGGATCTTTTTGAGAAAGAGTGGCATGAGATCAAATCGTATCAACTGTTAAAAAAATATTTCAAAGTTTATCTTTCAAATTTTGAAGGAGCTGCGGAATTGAGACAGGAATGCATGCTGACTGAAAATTACCGTCAAGCGCGAGATTTGCTTGATGCGTACGAGAAAATACATATTGACAAATAATTCATAAGATGTCTACAGTAGGTATATGGCCCGCAAAAGAACACAAAAGAAATCCGCAAGAGTGAAAAGTAAATCACTGAAAAGTTACTACGGCAATTTCTCCCCAATTCTTATCATAGTAATTGTTGTAGCGGTTGCGGTTATTGCAGGCGCGGGGTACTTCTTATTCGGGAGAGGAGACTCTTCACTGGGATCCAAGTTTGGTTCAAAAGGAAGCGGTATGATGATGAAAAAAGTAACAGAAGACGACTTTGCATATATTGAAGACGAATTATTAAGAAAGCATTATGCATCCCAAGCAAACCAAACAGAATTTAAAGTAGAAACCCAATCATCTGGTATGGGTGGAACAGCAACGTCGTGGTATGTGCTCGAAGGTGAAAATTTCAAGTATAGAATGCAGCAGACGGGCGGGGGTATGCAGAGCGATATGATAGTTATTGGTGATACGACGTATATAAAAGACTTCAGCGACAATAAATGGTGGAAGCAAAAATCCGAGCCAACTGCTGAGGAAGATCAGATCGAAGAACAAATAGAGGAATATAAGATTGATCCGGCAGAAGAGCAAACTCAGTTCGCACAAATGCAATACAAAAATCTAGGTGAAGAGGCGTGTGGCGAACTGATGTGTCATAAATACGAAGAAACGGATCCTGTTATGACAGATGGTGGTACACGAACATTCTGGTTTGATACGAAAGAATATCTCTTAAGAAAAGAAGAATCAGGATATGGCGAATTCAGCTCGACTAGCATATATTCTTACGATGATATATCTGTGGATGAGCCGTCGCCAACAAAAGACGTTCCCGAGGGAAGAAGTATTTATGAATATATGGGTGGAGGAATTCCACAGGGTGAGGGTATGCCAAGCCAGGATGAAATTGATGCTATGATGAAGCAATATCAAGAGAGCGGTGATATAGAATTTCCTACCTCTGAGGAAGTGAACTTCGATTCGGGCGAATATTAGTTCGCACTTTGCCACTTGACAACCATTTTTCTTTTTCTGTACGCTGTATGTATGTATAAAGAAAGACTCGCGATAGTGCTCGTTGTAGTTGGAGTAATAATGTACTTTTTACCGTTGCTCCTTGAATACACTCCTCTTGATAAAGCTCAGTTGACCGGTGTTATTTTTGCAATTGGTGGTGTGCTTTTGTATTACCTTCCGGGGGCAAAATCCTCCAAAAAATAGACCTTCACTTTAAACAAGGAAGCGCTTCGTGTATTATAAGTGTGATGAAAATTACTTTCTTTTTTATAGCTTTCTTTTTCTTTCTCACGTTCGCGCGCGAGGCGCATGCAATATATGATCCGAATGAACGTCCAAACAACAAAGCCGGTATTCATATCTTGTTTCCTACGGAATTAGGTGAGGCTGCTCGTCTCGTAAATTCATCAGGTGGGGAATGGGGATATGTAACGATACCGATCCAATTTGGAGATCGTGATCTTGAAAAGTGGCAACAGTTTTTTGACGAGGCAAGAGTGCATAAAATAATTCCTATTGTCCGGGTTACCACAGAAGGTGATTATTTCAACACGCACGTTTGGAGAATTCCAACAGAGAATGACATTCTCGATTTTGCGAATTTTTTGGATTCGCTTCACTGGCCCACGAAAAATAGGTATGTTATGGTGATGAATGAGGTAAATCGATCAGACGAATGGGGAGGAACACCGCCCGATCCCGGGGCGTACGCAGACATTCTTTCATATGCAATTGAAATATTCAAATCGAAGAGTCCGGACTACTTTATCATAATGGCTGGAATGGATAATGCAGCGCCTCAGGATGGGATCAATTACTATGATAATAGACAATTCATTCAAGAAATGCATCGACACGACCCAACACTCTTTAATAGAGTCGACGGATTGTCTTCTCACTCATATCCCAATCCAGCATTTGCACAGCCTCCAAATTATTCAGGATTCGGTACGACGGAGTACCTAGCTGAGAAGAGAATGATTGAAAGTTATCGTAGTCGGCCAATTCCGGTGTTTATCACAGAAACCGGCTGGAGCAGCGAAGCCGTCGCCGAAGCAACAATTGCTCGCTACACTGAGGAAATGTTGAACTATTGGCTTGGTGATTCCTCGGTTGTGGCTATTACACCGTTTCTTTTGAATGCCGATGGACCGTTCGAAGCCTTTTCATTTATGGATAACGGTCAAGAACGCGAGCGCTATAAAGCATTTCACAGGGTTTCAAAAATAGCCGGCGATCCAATCCTCTCCGATGCGGGGTCAGAGATTAAAGGTGAGCAGGTTGTTAATAAAAAAGTACTTTCATTTGCCAGGCTTCCTGATATTTCAGGTCGGTATTCCGAATTCTTAAAAATGTATTTTACGGTAGTATTGGGGCTTTAGAATGGACTGGATTGAGGATATAGAAATAAAAAATGAACTGTCAACCATTATTGACAGACTGAGCTTTTCTCATATACGAAAGAACAATATCTTTTGCATGCGAGCCTTTGACTCAAAAACACGCGCATATGCCAGGACTTGGGCTTTTCCGAGAATTTTCCAAATGGCGCTTGGTATGGAGCCGGTGTATGTAATAGAGATCATTTCACGACATTATGATAAATTATCCGAAGA
>CAZBEA010000065.1:3449-6961 GCA_964490835.1 uncultured Gammaproteobacteria bacterium | reverse complement strand
TTAAGGCGTGTGGGTAAGATGAGTAAAAAAGACAAAAAGACATTGCTTGATAAAGTATTGTCAAAAAGAAAAGAGCGTTGGTATAAAGTTCCCCGCGCGTTCGAGCATGCATCGGTTGCATTCGATATCTGCATGAGCATCGGATCGTGGAGGGATTTACATAGGCATAGAATCCACACACAACAAAAAGAACTCTTTACCGTTGCTCATGGTAGGGTTGTGCCTCCGGAATTTAAGGGAACACGATTTGAAATATTATTCACAGATGCATTGGAGAAGGCGGAAAAACTATTTTATAAAATCGAAAAAAAGGATCCGCAGCTTGCGCAGTATGTTGTGACAATGTCACATAAAGTGAGATTTATTCAGAGACAGAATATGAGATCATTCTTCTGGGAGACAGAACTTCGAACCATTCCTCAAGGACACCCGGATTATAGAAGAGTCGAACAGGAAAAAGCAAAACTATTCAAAAAAGTGTACCCATTGATTGGTGAATATTTGCAGGTAGATATGAATGATTATCATTTTGCGAGGCGGGGGACAGCAGAGAAAATAAAAGCAAAGGAAGAAAAATTAATGAAAGAATTAAGACTCCAGGCTACTTCTTCGAAGCGATAATATTCATCCAGTCGGACCTAGCCTCGTCGAATGGTTTTCTGAATATATAATCCCATGTTCTACCGTCAAAATTGGATCCATGAACAAATAACTTTTTGAATCCGGCCTTTGTAAGAGTCGCTTTCATAGTCTGCTGGTCATTATATGCCATAAGGCTATTTCTAATTCCCGACCATCTCCAGCGTTTTCTGTCGTGAGCCAGAATCGCAAAAGTCTTCAGAATTGTTTTTTTGTCTTCGGGTTCATCATAAAATTCTAGGAACCCATATTCTTTAATAAGTCCGGAATTCTGTTTTACGATTGAGAAATTTTGCAATCTCTTTTGTTGTTTAAGGATTTTTGCAAAATTTGTAATTTGAACGATCAAGACGCCATCGCTTGAAAGATATTCTGCAGATTTCATAATGACTCTCTTGAAGTTCAGCGGATTATGTGAAAGTGTATTTCCCAGAATAAGAATTGAGTCGAAGTCAATTCGTAATTCATCAAAAACCTGTTCGGCATCTTTTTGGAAGAAGGTGAGATTTTTAGCATGTTTTTCGTCAAGACGTTGTTTTCTTTTATTGGCATCTTGTATCATCGCCAGACTCCTGTCTACCCCGACTACTATAAATCCACGTCTTGCAAGTTCGATCGAGTGATCTCCTGTCCCACACCCGATATCAAGAATTGTTTTGACATTTCTTTTTTTGAATTCTTTCTCAAGGTCGGGCATTTCAAATGAAAGTCTATTTTTCCAGTCAACCGACTGATAATATGTTTTGGAGAGAAAGTCGTTATAATCTTCATTCTCAGTAAAAAGAAGCCGGTCGCCAATGAGCGATCGGAAGACATCACCTTTTGAAAGAATTCCAATAAGATTGTTTTTCTCATCGACTACCGGAAGTCGGCCTACTTGTTTGACGCTCATGAGTGAATGAGCTTTCAGAAGCGGGGTATTGGCAGTTACCGTTAGAAGTGATTTATTCATTATTTTTTTAACCGGGAGAGTCATGATGACCGAAGCCTTTTCTTCCATAGACTCGAAATTTGATGCGTGAACGAAATCTTCCATGAATTCCTGAACCGATGGGAAAAATCTTTGTAAAATATCTTTTTCTGTTATGACTCCGATTACTTTTTTCCCGTCACAGACCGGAACCGTGTGGATATTGTGACCGAAAATGAGGAGAGCGGCTCTTTCGACCGCATCGTCGGGTCTTACGAAGTCAACCTGGCGAGACATCACGTCTGCTACTTTCATATAAGTCAGGGCTTAGGGGAGTGTCGCCTTTCAATGATACTATCACGAGAGTTGCAAAAGATCAAGTGTGTGTGATAGAATCTCTGAAATCTCAAATGAACACCCTAGAGTCTCCAGTAAATGCCCGAATCCAAAAAGACGGCTATCGGTTTGCAATAAATCCTGGAGTAAAAGAAGCTTTTCCTACCAATTGGAAGTTGGCAGCCTCTGAAAATCTATTGGTTCCCGATATCGCAAATCTTGTCACTGTTAATTTTGCTGCCGATGTCGTCGGGCCGGTTTCGGATTTGGTAGATTTCGGTTTTGGAAGAAGGATTGTTTCGAGTGTACCCGGGAGAGACGAGGACAGCTCAATACAATTGGATCATATCGCGCAAACTATTGCAGAGGAAAGTTTGAAAAAAATGGGAGAACGGTATGGTGTTTCTATGGAAATATTAACCGAACACGGAGAGGGACATTTTTTCGTCGGGGATAAGAATAATATTCAACTATACGGAGCATTGGATCCTATAGACAATTCGGACGAATACAACAGGGGTCTTGATACTCCTCCACATGTCGTTCTCGGATTGTATGGTGCCGATCGAAAGGAACTCGCGGCAGTTGATGTAAATCTGTTCACACGACATATAACAATTTGTCGAGATGGCAGAAATTTTACCTACAATCCGAATAAGAATACATTAACCGAAATTGAACCGTTGAGACGTGATAAGGTGACAACTGTACGACAACGCGAATTTACCATTGCAACGTATATGGGAAGAAAACAGTATGTTGTGGCAATGAACAAGTATTTTAGGGGAATGTTTGAAGAGGATCGACACGAAAAAAGCACTCTACATGGAAAAGGTGGGGCACATCTTGGACCGTTTTTTGCAAATCATGGGATCAGTGAATATCTCATGTTTGATGAGCCCAGGGGTGAAGTGGACCCGTACGTTGCTTTCATAAAAGCAGCCGGATATCACGTTGGAGAAATTATTAAGCACACGGGAGAATGGAAAGATTATGAGTTTGATCCGCAAAAGAATCTCAATAAAGAAACAGTTCCACTTTTTGGAGTGTTTGAAACGACAGAACTACGTGACGAAGCAATAACAGAATATAAAACCAAGGCCGGAATTGCCGCTTAAGGTAGCGGGAATTTTGAGGCAAAACTTTTTACTTCTTTTTCAATCTTTTTTATTTCGGAATTCGCATTTATTTTCTTCTTCATTTCTTTCATAAAAGGATTTCGATCGGTTTGAATCTTCGGAATGACAGCCTCACCGACGGCTGTGATAGTCAGATCTATCCATTCCGCGACTTTTTTCATATCGCCCTCCCTCATCCCGCGAGTGGTAATTGCCGGTGTGCCGAGTCTAATGCCGGAAGGATAGAACGGGGGATTGGTATCGAAGGGTACTCCGTTTTTATTTAAGACAATTCCTGCCTTCTCCAGCGCGTAAGCCGCGACTGCGCCATTTACTTTTTTATTTCGAAGATCAATAAGTAATAGATGGTTATCTGTGCCGCCGCTGACCAAATCAAATCCACGAGTAACGAATTCCTCAGATAAAGTTTTTGCATTTTTTACTATTTGCTCCGAATATTTTTTAAATTCTTTTGTTGATGCTTCCTTTAAGGCTACAGCAATTGCGGC
>CAZBEA010000065.1:0-3349 GCA_964490835.1 uncultured Gammaproteobacteria bacterium | reverse complement strand
AGCCTGTTTTTCTATCGCTTCGTAGTCGAGCCTTGCGTCTTTCCCCAATTCAAAAAGAGTAGAGCGGAAAAATTTTCCCGTGGAGGATTGCGGTTGCCCGTGAGTCAAGTGACCGCCAAACGCTAGCGAGAGACCCATGATCTTGCCTTTCATGGGTTCGAGGAGTGCCGTATATACAGCTAAGTTGGCAGGACTTCCAGAAAGCGCCTGAACATTTACATACTCAACGCCAAATAATTTTTTGGCACGGTCTTGAGCGGCAATTTCAACACTGTCTGCCACCGCGTTCCCCTGGTAATATCTTTTCTTAGGGTACCCTTCGGAGTATTTATTATTGAGGACAGATCCGAGTGCTTCAAGAACTGCGCTTGACGTGTAATTTTCCGACGGGATCATCTCTAGGACTTCTTTCTGGCGCTTCTGTTCAAGTTTGATGAGATCGTAAATTTCAGGATCGATGAGTTTTAAATTCATAGTGTTAAATTCTAAGTTCTAATATCTAAATTCTAAACAAATTCAAAACAACAATACCAAATTTAGGAGGACTTTACAACAATTGCACCAAAAATTTTCATAAGTTCCGTAGCCTCTTGCATAAGTTGTGCCCTGATGGGTTCCTGATTTGCATTCAAATCAAGTAATTCTATCCACAGAATTGTTTCTTTTGCTTCCTTCCTACATATTTTTATTCGCATAGCAAAGTCCTTTTTACTAAGAGCTTCATTTGCTTCAATATAGTTTGCTGCAATTGAGGCAGAAGACCGAATAATTTGTTTGATGTATTCTGAGTTATGAATTGACCTTGGGATATTTTTTGTAAAGTTTCGAATACTGAATGCGAATTCTTTAGTTCTATCTCCAAGATCATATACTTTGGAGTTTTGAGATTGGCTCATTTTAATTTATTTAGTATTTCGAATTTAGATTTTAGAGTTTCTGTTTTATTTCCCAAACCTTCTTTGTCTTCTCTGGTACTCGGAGATTGCCCAGTCAATGTCTTTTTCGGTTAAATCCGGGAAGTATTTGTCTATAAAGATATATTCGGCGTACGCTGCTTGCCACGGCATAAAGCCTGAAGTTCTGTTCTCGCCGGAGGTTCTAATAACAAGATCCGGGTTTGGGAATGGTTCACGAGCTGTGTCGAGGTTTTCTTCGATTGTCTGTTCCGTAATATCATCGCTTTTAACACCCTTTGAGACAATCTTTCGAACGGCTCTCAAGATCTCATCATGACCCCCATAGTCGAGCGCAAAATTCAGATAATATTTTTTGAATTTCTTTGTTTTTTCTTCAATATTTTCAATTCTTGAAAGAAGCGTTTTGGAAAGTCTGTCTTTGCGTCCAAGGTGAATATACCGTACTTTTTCAGACTCGGTCGCCTCAAGATTTTTCTCAAGAAACTTGCTATAAAATTTCATCAGGTATTGCACTTCTTTTCCTTCTCTTTTCCAATTTTCTGTCGAGAATGCCCAGAATGTGAGCGTTGAGACTCCCGACTCACGGACTTTGCGAGCGATGATCTGTGCTACATCAAACCCCTTCCTGTGACCCTGAAAAGAGGGAAGGCCATGGTCTTTTGCCCAGCGTCTATTTCCGTCCGGAATAATTGCGATGTGCCGAGGCACTAAAATCCCTGTGTTATTTTTTAACATGTGCATATTATATCAAAAAGATTTTGTCTATCGTCATTTTAACGCATGTAGGCGGACTGGTATGCAGACTCCGCATAGTATGAACCCTGAGAGTAATACGCGCTCTGTGAATATCCATAACTTGATTGAGAATAATACGAAGATTGTGCGTATGGGTAAGCACTTTGTGCGTAAGGAACATAGGAAGACTCAAAATAATAGCTGCTTTCTGCGTACGGAACTGTCGTGGGTGTGGGGGTGATTGTAGGGAATACGTGCTCTCCAATTTGCAATTTACCTTTTTCGGATTGGTTTTGACCGGGTGAGGTTTGGGTTGGAATCGGATTTCCGCCCGGTTTTGGAGGGGATTTAAAAGCAATACTCGCGCCAAGCAATCCGCCCGCAATAACAACTGCAATGATTATGTAGATAACGCTAGACCCCCCCACATAAGGAACCAAACCGATAATAAATTTTTTTTGGGAAGAGTGTTTTGTTCTAGCCACAGACTTTTTGAATTACGTGATCAAAGAGCTCTTTCAAATCATCAGGGTCGGTCGTTTCAAAATATGTTGAGGGGTCGGTTGCGACCGATTTCATGAGCGTTTTGAATTTGGATTCTGCAAAACTGTCTCTGACCGGATCAAAGAGTAAAATCGAAAAAATTCTGACATTTGTACCCGAAGCATTTTTTATTGCTTTGATTTCCTCGGCTACTGTGGTTGGATCTTGCGTAGGCGCAAAGCATCTGCAGCCCAAAGGACTTGATGTATCGCAGACCGATTCGGTACACGCTTGGTTCGTGGCACTGGTCTCAGGAATCCCGTCGGAGAAGAATATGAGATTGAAATCGTATTTTGGATATTTGCCAACGTTACTTTCAAGATCGGTTTTGGCCGCTGAGAAAGCGCTGCGTTGATGCGTTGAGCCGTATGGAGTCATTGAGCTCACCGCAGAATCAAAACTTGTTTTGTTATCTTTAAAGTAACCGAATGGCACCCTCAGTGAGGTTGTATCCGAAAAAGTTCTTAAAGCAACGACCGAAGTGTCCGAAAGCTGATCTGAAAACTCGCTAACGGCATCTTTAAGGTTGGTCATTTTTGCCGGATCAAACCCCGATCCTCCCATCGATCCTGAATTGTCGAGTAAGAATTCAACCGCTGCAACTTCGGTACATTTTTTGAATTTTAGAGTTTTCAGCTGTAGTGATTCTTTCGATCCGCCTCGAGGTAGTGAATCGGGATCGATTTGTGATTCGCCTTCGAGAGTATTTGTGGTGTCATTTGCAACTCTGGGAAATATTCCACCGGCCAAAAATACCCCCCCAATTACAATTATTGCCAATATCACAAATATTGCAGCATCGCCTTTTAAGATCTTGAGACGTGAAGGAAAAAACCATATAGAGGACGAATTTTTAACTCTTTTTTTTGTGGGAGCTTTTTTCCTTATTCTTGCAGCGGTCTTCTTAGGCATAACAATATTGTACGTAGGTTGCTAAAAAAAAGTCAAGGAAATAGCTTTGTATACTGTACCGGTGTATCCTATTTTAGGACCAGAAAGATACGTCACACATTTTTTGCAAGATACAAAATACTTTATACGAAATACTATTTATTCTCAGCTTTGTTGCAGATTTTGGTACCGATTGCCTCATAAATTCGACTCAAATCATCTCCTGTCGGAGTTGCAAAATAATAGTCGGGGGATGAGGCAAT
>CAZBEA010000064.1:0-7017 GCA_964490835.1 uncultured Gammaproteobacteria bacterium | reverse complement strand
TAGAAGGTGTATGCTGCGGCACCGTTGACACTTTTCATATTACGGTTGTAACTGTACTCGTCATCGATAATCCATTCCTTATCACCGTCAGGAGAAACAGACCCAAGTCCGATACTTCCGTTCCCAACCGATGAGAACAGAAGTGATGGGTTGGCAGTATTGCGTGAGGCAGATTGTCCTGAAGGAACCGGGTTGTCTATGATATTGAACCGTACGTCACCTGAGTCTGTTTGGATCCATGGAGCAAGTGTTGTAACACAGAATCTGATAGTTGGGTTACTGGTACCGAGTGTTAGATTGTATTGGTTTGTTGAGACTTGTGACCCGGCAGATTGTGGGCCACCGTTTACAAGGGTTGCTCCTACTCCTCTGTACCCGTTTGGTGTGGCGATTGAGATTTCATAACTACCCGGTAATTGGCACGAGAAGGTTTCAGAGCCTCCGGACATAGTTCGTGTCGCTGTTTGTTGTGGAACGGGAAGTGTTCTTACAAGACCTACCTGGACGTTTCCTCCGTATGGGGTAGATCCTGAGGTACAGTCGTTGTAGTTGGTGTCTTCGTGAACTTGTACCGTTACATTAAAGGTGGGGTTAACGGTGACGTTACCGAGTGATATATCGGTTGATCCACCCTGTCCATTCACAGTCATTGTCACAGGACACGTAAGTCCTCCATTCCCCGGACACGAGGGAGCAGTCCAGGTGGCAGTACCCGATGTGTAGCCTGCATTATTCGTCGGGTTACTGATTGCTGCATCGCTACACGAATTTGCAGGGGCTGATTCACTGGGGTCGTCCGGGTTGTAGGTGTCGGGATTTGATGTGTCACCGTCTGTGTGACACTCGGGATCAAGATGATCAACGAGTACGTCCGGGTCTGCATTGTCTCTCCCGTCAGAACATTCAGGGTATGGGACACTTGATTCGTGGTCGTCGGTGGGGTCGTAAGATCCTGGGTTTGATGGATTCCCGTCTGTATGGCACCCCGGGTCGTTGATATCGGTGAATGAGTCAGAGTCGTTATCAGAACCGTCAGAACATTCAGGACTTCCACCACCACCGTTTCCTTCGTCATCATCATTCGGGTCATATGACCCTGGGTTGTTCGGATTCCCGTCTTCATGACACCCGGGGTCTTGTGAATCGATTTGTGAATCACTGTCGTTGTCTGATGCATCGGAACATTCGTGACCGTCACCCGGGGGGTCTTGGGGTGTTGGTGTCCATTCAAATGGTGGTGTTGTTGTTGGTGTAACGGTTGGTGTTGTATTGATACAATTTCCAACGGTAAGCGTTGTCTGGCCTCCTGCATCGACAGGATTGGGGGATACTGATTGAGTGGTACAATTAGGCAGATCGATCTCATTGTCGTCATTGGGATCCCATGTATTGTCCCCATCAGTGGCATCTCCGTCTGTATGGCATCCATTGTCCCCACCGTCGATAAATCCGTCACCGTCATTGTCTATACTGTCACTGCACTCTGTGCCACCGGGAGGATCTTCTTGGCAAGGAGGTGTCGAGCAGCATGTTGGGGGATTGGCTGGGTTACCGTCACTGTGACAAGCCGAATCCGAACAGTCGGTCGCAGCATCCCCATCGTTATTGATCCCATCAGCACATTGATTAATTTCCTGTATCAGCCAGACAGTATTCGTGAGATCCGCATCTGCACCCGAACTAATAAGAAAGTTTGATCTTGGTTTGGAAGAGCTGGCAGACACCACAAGTTCATAATCGGCAGGCATCGAAAAATCAAGTGTATATAAGTCATTCGTCGCAGTTCTATTACTAAATGAGAAATTGTAGGGACTACCAGACGTTGAGTTCATACTCCCCACAGATGTTCCAGATAATAATATGAGACGACCTACATATGGCGTGTCTGCTCCATCCAAAACATCGTTTCGATTTACATCTCTCATAAGACGCCCCTGAATAGTTACCTTACAATCATCGCACGTTGCAGCAGTCTCACCCCCATTACACACTCCATCACCACAGAAAAACGGTACTGGCGTAGGAGTTGCAGTTGGACACACCCCACAGTCAGCCGGACAAGTACTGCATGTCTCACCTCCAGAACATGCTCCATTCGGACAAAGTATTATTGGCGGAGGAGGTGGAGGAGTTGCGGTGGGTGGAGGATTCTGATGACAACACCACTTTGGAGCATAATTATGGCAACACAAGGTACCCAATCCTGCACCTTGACAAGCAGCGTCGGCGGCTCCGCCCTTTGCGATTTCTGTCCCAATACAACTATTCCTGCAGGCATTGGTTCTCCCATCCAAATCATTGACTGGACAGAGAGGATCAAGTGCTACGTTCGTAGTACATGCGTTATCCCCGACAGCCTTGCGCGAATAACCAATGGGACAACTACCTGCATTTACGCATGCATTTGGCCTTCCGTCGGTATCTATATTTGGACAGAAAGGATCACTTGGAGGAGGTGAGGTGGGTACGGCAGCAACACAATTGTAACAATACACATTTGGATTCGTAAAACAACTTGTACTTGCTGGCTGACCATCCCATTGCCACGTTCCAGCTGCTCCCCCTGATGTGGTACATGAGGATCCGGTAACAGGCGAGGAATCTGTACCACATGTCTTACCCGCCCCGGTACATGTTGAGGCAGGAGGAGTTGTGGGAGTCGGGGTTGGCACCCCATTACATACAGCAGAATTAGGACCTGTAGTTGTACACCCTGATGGACAATTTTGAACGAGATTGTCTTGGGTACCACACGCACCATCATCATACGATTCACGTAAATTATTTCCGGAACAATACGTACGGTAGTTACCACCCCATGGGTCACATGGAGTGCAGACCGCATCACAAGCAGGATAGCCACCCCAGCCGCAAAAATGTCCATTCAGATCATCAGATCCAGCCGGACACTGTCCCTCATAGGGAGGATTTGTAGTGTCTATCGAGAATTGGTCGCATGTCCCAGCATACCCCCCACCAGATGCACAACAAACCTTGTAGACACCCCCCATCGAACAATCACAAAATCCAGCGCGGAGATATGGACCATCAGCCAAAACACACTTATCCCCGGTGGAACAAGACGTGGAGGTTAAATCCATGAATGGATAACAAAGAATTCCCCCTCCAAAATCTACTTGATACACACATGCCTGGTAATCATAACGTGACCATGTCTGACCCCCTGTACACGCGTCTCCACAGCTAGTAGAACCGACTGAGTTGTCATTAAAACAGGTTGGATAAACACAATTCACTTCGGTATTGCATTCTGAACCAGTTCCACTTGGTGGAACATAATTATATCCTGCAGGCGGAGATCCATTTCCATAAATAGGACCACCCAGCGAGGCTGCCTCAACATGGGAGATTGAACTTAAAAAAATCGTTGTTGCAAAACCCAGCAAAAGAATAAACTTCTTATTTATCATGTATTCCAAAAAGAGACTTAATTGTTTGCTCATCAGAAACTGGATTCCCGTCAGGCTCTATTAAGGAAGCGACTATTAGCAAATTAAATTCTCCATAATTACTGATTCCTTTACTATCTATTTCTGCAATCTGAAAACCTCTATCAACTTCAACACTTTTAGTCTGTGTGATATCAATGTCACCCGCGTAATAAATTCTTTGCTTGGGATTATCATTATTAGTAATTGAAAGGAAATTCCCTTTTAAATTTTCGCCTTTTGAATACTCTCCTTTGGCGAGAAAACCAGGATATAAAGAATAGAGTGGAGAACCTGGTTTCAATTTAAATCCGACTATTAATATTTTTTTACCATTAAGTTCTTTTTCAAATAAAGTGCCCAATTTACAATCTTCGTCAGTCAGAATAATACAGTCTCCTGCTCTTGAATTAGAATTTTGATTTAATTCTTGAATACTTGAAGAATCTTGTGGGGAAATTGATCTGTTCTTAACAATAAACACCATTACTAATCCCAGACCTACAAGAACTGAAAAAAAAACCAATAGACTTTTCTTTTTGCTCATTATTATGTAAGATTAATTTTGAGCTAGAAAAAATCACTTGTCAACTACTTAAAGACTACTCTTGAGCTATAAATAAATGGTAAGTAATTACTTTTTTGAGTTAGAATAGATTGGGTCACCGACTTTTGTACCAGTGTTACCGACCTGTTCGCTTACATCAAGTGAGGGTTGGGAGTTGAATATTCCAGGGAAGAGATCACTCATCCCCTCTTTATTACTAGTTGGTTGACCGTCTGGCCCTATCGTGTTGATTCTGAAAAGAAAGTTGTATTTACCAAATACCTCATTTTCAGAATTCCGTACAGACCCTATTTGTGTATTTCCAGCCACCTTTTCTCCATGCCCCACTGAGATTGAAAGATTTCCGAAAAACATGGATGAATCAGTTGGATTTTGTGCATTTGCTATAATAGCATAATCACCGACGAGTAGACCGGTACTTTGACTACCCTTAACAAGGGTGCCAGAATTCGTCGAGTAAATAGGAGTTCCTTCGGGTAATTTAAATCCTAGCATTTCTAACCTTACACCCTTCCCATTTGTATAATAGACCAATTCTGCATCATCACAATATTCTTGAGGGAGAATTTCACAAGGGACATTTTGTACCCGCTCTGTGGGTGTAGCTGTAGGTTCAAGAGTCGGAGTTGCAGTTGGAGTAGATGTAACTTCAATAATAGGAGTAGATGTAGCTGTTGGCTCGACGGTCAGCGTATGTCCCGGGTTTGGTGTGAATCCAGGATCAATATCTCCTGCGTCGTCACCACCACAACCAGCAAGAGATCCACCCAGAGCAACTGCTCCGGCTGCAATTCTCACAGCGGGCTTGGATACCCATTCTGGGAGTCTCGATTGTGCTTCTTGACTCATACGTGTCTGCCTTACAATTCAACCTTATAATTTTATTATAAGATATTATTTGTATTATATCACGCCTTGTGGGATTGTCAAGAAATTATTGAAGATTGAGGGCACGACCATCTTCACGGGGAGTAACTGGAATATTTTCAGTGTTTTCCTTGCTCGTGATTGAGAGTGCCAGTGAATACTGCTGGGCAGTAAAATCAAAAAGCAACAACTGTCCTCCGCTGGTTATTCCAATAATTTGTGATTGTTTTACCTTATTTCCTGTTGCATCCTTCCCTCTCTGGGGAAGCCCTTGAAATTCGTATTTTGCAATAAGATCGTTATCGCCTGTCAAAGTGATCGTAGTTTTATCAACGCCATTAATTTTCTCAGTTTTTGTTGCAATATCTCCGTCAAATACTGAATAAATTGCAAGTCCTGAGCTAAGTTGAATATATCCTAATCCCTCAACCCTACGGGAGGCCTTATTGTACACAGACTTACCCTCAGCACAGAACCCCGGCGAGACAGGACAGGTTATCAAGAATTTTTCCTGTTCTGGAGGAAGTTTGGTGGGCTCTTTGGTATTCCCGGATTGTGCCTGATCTTGATCCTGGGGAATTTGAGAAACTATGGAGGTTATTGATCTATGGGGGAGCCATCCAAAAATAGCCGGCATATTTGTAGAGAGCCGAATGATATTAAAATAATTCAATATCATAACCACCATTAAGAGAATAAAGACAACTATTACAGCCTCCATTCCCAGTGCCTCTGCAAATTGCTTGCTTTTTTCCTTCACCTTCATATTCGCGGAATTGACCGATGAGGTGGATCCTGATTTATTTGTCTCGGATAGCTTTTCTTCGTTCATTTGTTAAAAAATGTCTGCGTAGTATTAATGTATTTTTTACTACCCTCATTGAATTCAGAGACAATAAATGCAAAATTATAGTCTTTGATTGTGAGAAGACTTTCCTGTTCAATTTGTCCAATAACCTCTCCTATGGTAACTGTCCTTGAGATTTGATTGTCGGGGTTTACAAAAAAGATAATATTATAAAGCCTTAATGGCCTGGCACCTTGGGCTTGAAGGTTTGAGGTTACATTGTATCCCCATTCAAATTTATTCTTACCGCCAACCTTTGGAACAAGTACAAATTTATTACTTGCTTCGACAGTCGCATCTTCGGGATTGAAAATCTTTGTCCCAACAGGTAATTTTGCGTATGCAATTTTTTCGCCGGGGTATGTTGTACTATCTTTAAGAACCAGTTGATCACAAAATTTCTGCTCGAGAACCAGGCACGACCCTGGTTTGGAATCGAAGATACCCATCTTTTGGTTTCCACTCTCCCCTCGACTCATAAACGGAATTGGGAGAACACCCAATACCACAAGCGCCAACACAATTGTGATCCCAATAAGTAAAAAAATGATTACGAGCTTGAGCAAAGAAATAGATTCAACAGTTCTTCGTATCACATCTCTAATAATAATGAATGCTATTTGTGATTGTCAAATAAAGATCGCTTTATATATGTCTCCATGAATAAACTTTCAGAATCAATTTCCCCAACAAAAAACCCACCATTTTTTAAGGTGGGTTTTTTTTGGTTTGTTCCTACAATTTCGGGCCTTGACCTATTTTCCCGGAAGACTACGTCTCCAAGTATCGTAGGCGCTGACGCGTTTCACTTCTCTGTTCGGAATGGGAAGAGGTGGTGCCACATCGCACGAAAGACCCAAAATTCTGGGAACAAACTTAAATTTGATTGTAACAAGCGGCAATATAGCTCCCCTTTCGGGGTCCTTTACGCGTAGTAAAGGAAGATTTTTTAGAATCTGTGTATACTCGACCGATTAGTACTACTTGGCTCAAACGGTTACCCGTCTTACACCTGTAGCCTATCAACCTGATGGTCTCTCAGGGGTCTGTAATGAAATCTTATCTTGAGGTGGGCTTCCCACTTAGATGCTTTCAGCGGTTATCCCGTGGGAATATAGCTACCCGGCGTTGCCCATAAAGGAACAGCCGGCACACCAGGGATTCCCTCATCCCAGTCCTCTCGTACTAAGGACGACTCCTCTCAAATTTCAACGGTTGTCCTGGATAGAGTCCGAGCTGTCTCACGACGCTCTTAACCCAGCTCGCGTACCCTTTTAACTGGCGAA
>CAZBEA010000063.1:0-7042 GCA_964490835.1 uncultured Gammaproteobacteria bacterium | reverse complement strand
CTATGATTGATGCGCATTGTCATCTTAATTTTCACCGCTTTGAAAATGATGTCGACCAAGTAATTAAAGATGCTTTAGAAAAGGGCATAAAAATAATTGTAAATACTGGGACCTCGATTCCCTCCAGTCGGCAAGCTGTCGGGCTTGCACAAAAATACAAAGAGCTCTATGCAATTGTCGGGATTCACCCTCATCACGCGGACAAAGCAGACAAAGAGTTTGAAGGCGAAATTCAATCCGATTGGCTCGAAAAATTAGGCGAACTTGCCCGACAACCAAAAGTAATCGGGATTGGTGAAGTCGGGATGGACTATTGGAATTACCGAACGAATGGGATTGTCGATCGAGATTTACAACAAAATGCCTTCAGATCGCAAATAGAATTGTCAATACAATTGCATCTTCCCCTGCAGATTCATACACGACTTGCATGGGATGACACGCTTTCGATCCTGTCGGATTATAAAAAAGACTTACTAGAGGTGCCCGGAATGTTTCATTGTTTTTCAGGATCGATCGAATTTACAAAGAAAGTTTTGGATATGGGATTTTATATTGGATTTGATGGAAATATCACGTATGGCGGAATTCCACCCGGAGAGAATACTTCTTTACAGGATTTGGTTGACTATGTTCCGGCTGACCGCATACTAACCGAAACTGACAGTCCCTTTTTAACACCAATTCCGCTTCGTGGCACAAGAAACGTGCCTCAAAATGTTATAATAGTAGCTGAGTTTATTTCAAATCGTAAAAAAATACCCCTTTCCAAATTAGAAGAAATTATTCATGATAATTTTAGTGCCGTATTTGGAAAGTATTTAACACATGAGAGAAGCAGTTGATACATTTTTCGCCCGCTACCCGCGTAAGTCTATCCGCCTGTTGGAGCTTATTCCACCACTAATTGCGATGTTTTTAATAAGTCTTCCATTTTGGGGTGCATATGTTATGCCTCGGGAACTTGCATATTTTATTATTTTCTTTGACGTTATATGGCTTTATAAATCAATTACTCTTGCATTTAATTCATACCAATCGTCCAAGCACATAAGAGAATCCGAAAAAATTAATTGGCTTGAAAAAGCATCGGCTTTACCTGGCTTTGAAAAAGTAAGACATCTCATAATTATCCCTTCATACAAAGAAACAGTTGAGAAAATTCAACTCACAATCGATGCAATTCACAATCAAACATTTCCCAGAGAGAGAATTTACATCTGTCTTGCGCTTGAGGCACGAGAAGACAAAATAAAAGAAAAAGCAGAACGGCTCGCAAAAATGAATAAGGGAAAATTTGGAGGATTTTTCTATACACTTCATCCGGATCTTCCTGGTGAAGTGAAGGGTAAATCATCAAATCAAGCATACGCCGTTAAGGAAGTTACGGAAGACTTGATTGATAAAAAGGGGTACGACATCAATTACTTTACGGTCTCATCGTGTGACGCAGATAGTCTGTATGACCCGCAATTTTTTTCCAATCTCACCTATTCATTTTTAACAACATCCAAACCACACCTGACATTTTGGCAATCGGCAACCGTGTATCACAATAATTTCTGGCAGGTTCCTGCTTTTATTCGAGTCATCTCCTTTTTTGGAACATTATGGAGAACTGGGTTGCTTGTTATGCAACATAGACTTGTGCCAAATTCCACGTACACCTTGTCGCTCAGGTTGCTTCGTGAGGTAGGATACTGGGATACCGATGTTATTCCTGAAGATTATCGGGTGTACTTTAAAACGTTTTTCAAAAAGAAGGGCGAGATCAGAGTAGAGCCGATATTCCTAAAAACGTCAATTGATTCGGCTCAGGCCTCAACATATATGGGGAGCCTCATGAATAAATATCATCAGGAACGACGTTGGTCGTGGGGGGTTGCAGACGATGCGGTATATATGAAATGGTATTTGACGGAGCGGGGAGTGCCGTTTATTCGAAAAACTCGGCTTTTGAGTGGAGTACTCATCGATCACATCCTGTGGCCCGTTAATTGGCTTCTTGTCACCTTATCTGCGAATTTGGTGGTTATCCTAAATCCAAATTTCACAAAGACCTCGCTTGGGTACATGCTGCCAAAATTATCAGCGTTCATATTAACTCTTTGTCTTGTGTCGCTTCTTATTATGATTTATGTTGATTACACGCTTCAACCAAGTAAAAAAGATAAAAAACCAAAAAAGATTAGACAATTTTTATTTCCCCTCGAATTTGTTCTGATGCCGATCGCGGGATTTTTCCTTTCCGCTCTTCCAGCGCTTATTACCCATATACAACTTATTCTAGGGAAAAGATTGGAATATAAGGTTACCGAAAAGGTATGAGAAAATATCTTCAAAAGAAAACATTTCGGGATCTTTCACGCTTCTACATTTGGTACGTACTTTTGTTCTTCATTTTGCTCCGTATCCCATCTCTTATTGAGCCAATGTGGTATGCAGATGAGGGAATATATGTGGTCATAGCCAAAGCAATGAGCGAAGGGAGGATGTTGTATTCTGAAGTTTGGGATAACAAGCCGCCACTTTTATACGTTCTATATTTTCTAACCCAGAACCTTTTTGGAATAAAATTATTATCTATATTTTTTGGAGCAGGGGCAGTATACCTTTTTTATCGAATTGCGAAAATTTTGCTGAGAAAAGAATTAAGTATCTTTATTTCTTGTCTCTTTTTTGTACTTTTGCTCGGATCCCCACTTATCGAGGGTAACATTGCAAATGCTGAAAATTTTATGCTTCTTCCGATATTGGGAGGATTTTTTCTTCTCTTAAATAAAAAAGAATTTGATACGAAAAGTGGAGTGTGGGCAGGATTATTATTCTTCACTGCCCTACTCTTAAAATTTGTCGCAATTTTTGATATTGCCGCTTGGGCAATTTTTGCAGTAGTTCGGGAGTTAGGTGATAGGCGAAAAATTACTCGGCAAAAATTCAGAAAAAGCATGATCGCTTTCTTGGTAACTTTGGGAGCTCTTTCACTTATTTTGATTGGAACATTTGTAATTCTTGGAAATTTTCAGGCGTTTATTGATGCAGTATTTTTGAAAAATGTTTCATATGTAAGTGAAAAAAATAGCCCCGTGATTGGAAATAGTTTGTTGGTTCTCAAAATTCTAGCACTGGGAATATTTTGTTCTCTGCTTATTTTTTTCAAAAAAAGAATTCATAATGAAGGTTTTTTTATTTTACTCTGGTTAGGATTCGCACTTTTTAATGTCTATTTTTCTCAGAGATACTTCGGACATTATTTACTTCTTTTAACGCCTGTGCTCTCACTTGTATTGGGTTCTGCGTTCGATTTAAAGGGAAAACTAAAAATGCTATTTACTGCAGCATTTATTCTCACAGTATTACTTGTTGGATTAACATTTGAATTTTTTGAACGAATTGGAGGGTATTATAAAAATTATTTCGAATTTGTCTTTGCCGGCAAGAATATTGATTCATACCAAAGATTTTTTGACAGTACGACACCACGAAACTATGAAATCGCGCGAATTCTAAAAGATACTGGTAAAAATAAAAACGTAATGGTTTGGAGTGATGGTGGTCAAATTTACACCTTATTAGATGATGCGCCGTTTGGGAAATATATAGTTGCGTACCATATCCTTTTTTACAAAGAAGCATATGAGGAAACAAAAGAACTTCTTGCAAAGCAAAAGCCAGATGTTATAGTTGAGGTGACCCAAATTCCCGATGAATTTGATATAGCCGAAGAATACGAAGAGATTTTAAGAGTAGAGGGAGTAAAGATTTATGGAAAACAGTAAGTTATTAATGAAAGACAATGTGGTAAAAATTTCATTGTCATTTTCTTTTTTTATTTTCTTGGTCACCGGTACTCTCGTCGCTTTTTTATACAATAAATTTCCACCATATGTTCCTCTTTTAAATAGTCTTAGTTGGGGTGTTGAAAGAATAGTTCCAACTCGAGTAATTCTCTTTTTACTGCCAGTTTTCCTTACAATGATTATTGTAAACTTTTTGTTGAGCACCGCTATCTATAAAAAAAATCCACTTCTTGGAAGAATAATCGTTTTTAACGCATTCCTTTTTTCCCTGCTTGTTTTTCTTGCAATTACAGAAGTTATTTTTTTGATTTTTTAAAATGGAAGTAATGATTTTTTTACGGGCGCTTCTGATAAGCTTTGTTATTGCCTGTGTAGTCACTCCACTTATTATTAAATTTGCACAGCGGTACGGACTGGTTGATGACCCCCAAAAACATAAGCATCCTGCAATTTTACATAAAAAACCCATCCCGCGAGCAGGTGGAGCAGCAGTTTTTATTGGAATAGTAATCCCCATTCTTCTTCTTATCCCGCTCAACACGCAAATACTGACAATTGTTTTTGCCGGATTGTTGGTCGTTGTTACAGGGCTTTTGGATGATAAGTATGATCTTTCTCCGTATTTACGGTTTCTCTCAAATATTGCATGTGCCATCCTTGTTGTTGCAAGTGGGGTAAATCTCCCATTTATAACAAATCCACTCGGGGGAATACTCAATCTCAATCAGTTATCAGCAGAAATACCTTTACTCAGTTACCTTCCACAAGTTTTGGCTGTAGTGTGGATTGTGTGGGTAATGAACATGTTGAATTGGAGTAAAGGTGTTGATGGGCAGATGCCTGGGATTGCTGCAATATCGGCTGTTATTATTGGAATTGCAGCATTACGATTCCCGGTATTAACAGAAGAAAATGTGTATGTATCACAAATTGCATTTATTGTGGGAGGGGCATCTTTGGGTTTTTTGGTTTTTAATTACTACCCGGCAAAAATTTTTCCAGGGTATAGCGCAACTGTATTAGGTTTTTTCTTAGGAATATTGGCTCTGATTTCAGGTGTGAAACTTGCAACAGCAATTCTTGTTATGGGAGTGCCAACCGTTGATGCAATATTTACTATCGTTCGAAGAATCGCATCGGGTCGCTCTCCATTTTGGCACGACCGGCAACATTTACATCATCTTCTCTTATCACGTGGTTGGGGACACAGAAAAATTGCTGGATTTTATTGGGTAATGTCACTTCTTTTGGGAATTGCATCGCTCAGTCTGTCAAGCCGGGGTAAGTTATTTGCTATAATGGTTCTATTAGTTTTGGTTACGGGAATGATTTTTAGTCTTAGAATTTTTAACAAAAAAGCATTCGATGATGAGTCATAGTTTCCAAATTTTCAAACTTCTCAGACCACGCCAGTGGATAAAGAATCTTGCTCTTTTTGCGGCGCTCACATTTTCGGGACAAATGTTTGACGGAGATCTTTTTACAAAAGTCTTCACCGGCTTTTTAGCTTTTTGTTTTCTTTCCTCATCGACTTATATCATAAACGACATAATTGATGTCAAAAAAGACAGGTTGCATCCGTTTAAAAAAGCACGTCCTATTGCAAGCGGAAAAGTTTCGGTTCCCGAAGCGTTTGTTGTCTTATTTGCTACACTTGCCGTCGCTTATTATTTAGTAACCCTTATTGGTGGATTTTTTGTTGGGATTGCGCTTGTTTATATTTTGCTCCAGTTATCGTATTCGTTCTTTTTCAAGAATATCGTCATCTTCGATATCTTTTTTATAGCTGTCGGATACATCCTAAGAGTCTTGGCTGGGGATGTTATCAGCGGGTACCACATTTCGGTATGGCTTCTTCTTACAACTATTTCTCTTTCTTTATTCCTTGCTGTTGGTAAAAGGAGGTCGGAGTTGACACTTCTTATGAATTTCCAAAGTGCAAAAATAACCGATGTAAGACGCAGTCTTTCGCACTATTCTGAACCTCTTCTTGATACGTATACTGCAATGTTTGCTATCTCGACATTTGTTTTTTACGCTATGTTTACATTTCTTGAGAACCCTCGAGGAATACAGGTGGGCTTTGATTTATTGCTCCCTGAGTATCTACCGTATTACCTTCAGAGAAAGTGGCTTATGGTCACAATTATTCCGGTTCTGTATGGGTTAATGCGTTATCTGCAGGATATTTACGAGAAAAAAGAAGGGGAGAGTCCTGAGAAAGTGTTGCTTTCGGACAAACAACTTCTATCCTCGGTCATCATCTGGGTCTTTTTGGTGGTATTTATAATTTATTTTATTCAGGGCTCGTGATTTCTACGAATTGAGTAGTAACCCAACCTGATAATGTGGTGCTAACCTGAATTTTTACCCATCCACTTTTTTCCTCTAACACGGTATATGTTTCTCCTGGTTTTACTTGAGCTACTTCATCAAAACTCGTCCCTGCATCTTCTCGTACCCTCAAAAATCCTGTCGGGGTCGTAAGAATTTTTGCAGTTTTTTGAGCGGTAGGAGTCGGAATCGGCGTGACATTAGATGTTTCTGTCGCTGTTGGAATCTCTTCTTCTCCCGATTCGACACCCAGAAGCGCATTTACGACAAGTGTATATCCCGGAACAGTTCTTACTCTGATGGTTTTTTTTGCAAAACCTTGCTTTTGGATTTCAATTTCATGTTCTGATGGTGAAAGCGTATTATCTTTGAGAGGGGTGACTCCACTTGGATTGCTATCAATCGAAACCATCGAGCCATCAGGAAGCGAGCTGACGAAAAGTTCTGCTTGGTCTGTGTTTGCCTCTTCAAGATAAATAAGGTACGCACTAGCAAAAGCTCCCGGTAAAAAAGTTCTGTCAACTGCCGTTAAAACATTCGGCAAAATTTTAATACGTATATTAAATTCCTCGACAGTTTTATCTTGCGGGACAACTTTCAAGTCGTACTCACCGACAGGCAGCACATCAGATGCGTTACATTTGCAAAGTGGTGCTTCGCCTAAGTATTGGCCGTTAAGAAGGATTTGTGCTTTGATATTCGATGTTATTTGAAGTGCTCCTTTTTCCTGGGAGCGAGTCAGAATTAGAAATTTGTATATAAGAAAAAGTCCAATCAAAATTATCAGGACTGCTATAACTCCAATTGCGAATCTTTTCATGGCACTTAATCATAACAAAAGACTTTTCAGTTGACAAATTAGCAGTCTTTGTGATAGAGTGATAATGAAAAGAAAGGAGGTGACAAGA
>CAZBEA010000062.1:0-7211 GCA_964490835.1 uncultured Gammaproteobacteria bacterium | reverse complement strand
CTTGGCGCCACTCACTATTCGTTATTTTTTCCTCTAGCCGCTACCATTGCGCTCAGTCTGCTTTCAGAATTCTACGCGTATTTTATTGCAAACGACCCACTCGCGGTTGGAGCATACATTATCTTTTTGAATGTTGGTTTTGTTATCTACTTTGCATTCCGCGACGGAATCCGGGGAGGAACAATTTCTGCCGCAATCTCAATTGTCTATTATTTTTACATAATTTACACACGTCACTTCACGGGTGAACGGTTAGGCTCCGGGATAAATACGACAATCATGTTGGGTGCAACGTATTTTCTTCTTGCGCTTATAGTTGGCTGGCTGAAACAGCGAATTGACAAGCTTATTGAAGCACACGCCGATGAAAAAAGAAGACTTGAGGCAATCATTCAACAACTCCCCGTCGGGGTCATTATTACTGATGCCGAGGGAAGACTTGAGCAACGAAATACAAAACTTGATTCAATCATAGGCGTGAAGCTGCCAATAGGATTTCGTATCGGAAAAGATACGCTCAAAAAAGAGAAAATCAACGGCAAACCGGTCAACCCGTCCGAATCACCTCTTCACAATGCTCTCCTAACGGGCAAACCAGTAATCGGAAAGGAATTTATATTCGAGCGAGCCGATGGAAAACAAGTTACGATTCTAGTAAGCTCTACGCCAATTCTAAATAAGAAAAAGAGAGTCATTGCTGCTGCTTCAATCGTAAGTGATATCACCCAACAAAAGCAGCTCGAACGTCAAAAAGATGATTTTCTGGCTATTGCAAGCCACGAACTCAAAACTCCAATAACAAGTATCAAAGCTTACGCTCAAATGCTGATGATGAAATTTGATAAAAAAGGCGATACGCGAGCTGTCGAACAGCTACAGAAACTCGAGACCCAGGCCAACAAACTTACCAACCTCATTAGTGACCTTTTGGACGTAACAAAAATTCAATCAGGAAAATTGGAATTCCATCGGGAACGATTTGATTTCAATGAACTTGTAAAAGAAATTGTTGAAGAGATGCAGCTTACAGTCAATTCACATAAGATTGTTACAAAATTAGATAAAACCGCCTCAATTATTGCAGACCGTGAAAGGGTTGGACAAGTAATCATCAACCTTATCTCAAACGGCGTAAAATACTCACCGGAATCAAAAAAAATAAATATAGAAACACACCTCTCAAAAGATTCAATCTCTCTCACGGTCACCGATTACGGCGTCGGAATCCCAAAAGACAAACAGAAAAAAGTCTTTGAGCAATTCTTTCGAGTCGGTGGAAAAAAGGGGAACACATTTCCCGGACTCGGACTGGGACTCTATATTTGCTCTCAGATTATCAAAAGAGAGGGTGGGGAGATTCACGTTCAAAGCACTCCGGGTAAAGGTGCGGCGTTTTCATTTAGCCTTCCGCTGATCAGGCAATAAATTCTTAGGCACGAATCGACAAAAATAGTGTATAATTACTGCTATGGCAAAAAGAGCAACCGGGGTCGGGAAAATGAAAAAATCCCACTCCCACAAAACCAAAAAAAGGCTTGAGATAAAAGCCGCAATGCTTGAGGCAAAGAAGGCAAAAAAGAAAAAATAATCTCTCCGATCTATTTAGAATCCTACGATTGCATACGTACTCCATTTGGATAGTCAAGGACTACCGAAAAAAAATCGTTAGACCCAAATTATTCAGATTATTATCTGCATTATCAAAAATACGCTAACTACAGACAAGGAGGCTTGAGACTCAAATTTTTTCCTGCTATACTCGATCTACATATGGGACCAGCACTTTGTCCGTATCTTAATTTCCCCGGCACAACCAAAGACGCAATGGAATTTTACCAATCAATTCTTGGCGGCGAACTTCTCATGCAGACTTTCGCAGAATCTGGCATGTCCTCGTCCGAGGAGGACAAGGAAAAAATAATGCACGCAGAACTTCGAAACGGAGATCTTTCTTTTATGGCTTCTGACGGCAACGCAGAACACCCCGTACACATCGGAGACAATA
Organism: uncultured Gammaproteobacteria bacterium; assembly: GCA_964490835.1. Lineage (GTDB taxonomy): Bacteria > Patescibacteriota > Microgenomatia > Levybacterales > GWA1-39-11 > CAZBEA01. The sequence goes on along the minus strand of CAZBEA010000062.1, from coordinate 5,206 downwards.
TTCATATGAGCATTACCGGAAGCGATTCAACACTCTTAACACAATGGTTTGCAAGTCTTGCCGAGGGTGGAAAAATCGATATGCCACTGGCTCGCCAATTCTGGGGAGATATCTTCGGAATGCTCACTGACAAATTCGGTGTTCACTGGATGGTGAATATTTCATCGTCGGAGACTCTTGAAGCCCCAACAGAACAATCTAATTTACAGCAAAACGAACCATCAACGAATCAATAACTATGAGGATGAGCCCAGTCGTACATTTTGAAATGCCTGCCAAAGATAATGCTCGTGTCTCCAAGTTTTACACCGAAGCCTTTGGGTGGGAAATAACACAACTCGGAGCTGAAATGGGTAATTATATTCTGGCCGGAACAAGCCCTGTTGATGAAAACCAAATGCATCTTGAGAAAGGCGCGATAAATGGAGGATTTTTTGAATACAAAGACGAAGCAGGATTTAATTCGCCACATATTGTAATCCAAGTGGAAAATGTTGATGAAACAATCGATGCGGTAACAAAAGCGGGAGGGAAAGTAACAAGTGATAAAATGCCTATTCCGGGCGTGGGCACATATGTTTCATTTCAAGATACGGAAGGAAATAACGTCGGCATACTCCAACCACCAGTTCAACGATAAGACCCCATAGTTTGATTTTGCTTCTCTGTTTTGGGTATAATCCCGTACATGACTCAGGAAATCCTACATCAAATCCGCACCCCCGAGCAATCGAGATCACATGGCAAACTTGTAATTATTACCGGCGCCACAGCGTCCGGTAAATCTCATGCAAAATCGATCCTTGAAGAACGTGGAATTGGAAGAATAATTTCTGCAACCACGAGACGAAAAAGGGGGAGAGAAAAAGGCGGGAGAGACTATCACTTCTTAAGCAGGGAAGATTTTGAGAGTAGAGTCAAAAGAGGGCTATTTGTAGAATGGAATGAATATGGCGGAAATTTATATGGCACACCAAAAAGCGAGCTTGAATTGTTATTTGAAGGAAAGAACCTGATACATTCAACAGATATTGAAGGTGCGGTACATTTCTTAGCGAATGTACGGGAGTCGTACAACTCTGATCCGGGAAAGGCAGACCTTTTGCTCACTCGAATAACGCTTGCATTTATTGGGGTAAATTCACTCTTTACCGCAAGGTCACGTTACTTGCGAAGAGAGAACGAATTGAATATAACGCAGCAAGCGCGTGATACTTTTCGAGAACGTATCAGAACAGACTGGGAAATGTGGCAAAAATACGGATCTTCTTTCAATCACATTATTCTCAACGAAACCGGGGCAATAAAAGAGACAGCCGATAAAGTCGAGGCACTATTTCTTCAATAAATTCCCTTTGATATAATCTCATCAAAATCCTCGTATGACTTTACTGTATAAAGACCAACCCGTACTTTCTTTTGACACGACCTCTGACTGGAGAGCGTGGCTTGATACTCACCACGCGACCACGGACGGAATCTGGCTTAGGATTTATAAAAAAGATTCGGGAATAACAAAAGTAAATTACGACCAAGCGCTCGACGAAGCACTCTGTTACGGATGGATCGACGGCATAGTTCATAAATATGATGATAAATCCTTCATACAGAAATTCACCCCTCGGAGAAAACGGTCAACATGGTCTGAAATCAATAAGGGGCATATCGCTCGCCTCATGCGTCTTGGCAAGATGCACACCTCAGGAATAGCCGAAGTTGATCGAGCAAAAAAAGACGGAAGGTGGGAAGCGGCGTACGGTTCACCTGCCAACACAACAGCACCCGAAGATTTTCTTGCACAGATTAATAAAAGTCCAAATGCAAAAGATTTTTGGGAGAGGATAAATAAAACAAATAAATATGCGATGATTTGGATGGTAAACAATGCAAAAAGAGAAGAGACAAGAATGAGGCGTATCGATAAATTTGTAGCAATGCTCGAGCGAAAAGAAAAACTCTACTAACACCTCACAACTTGAAAGTTCCCACAACCTTTCAACTAAATATTTAAATTCCCAAATAAATTTGTATAATATATCTATCTGACGATTCGAGCCAGAGATAGAGAAGAAGGCTTTTGGAAAATTCTATAACCACCAAGCCACTCTAGAACACTAATCATTTGAATCGACAACAACCGCACAAGCGGATTTTTTTTGGCGATGACCGACGAAAGAATATTATTTTGGGTGATCGTGTCCATGGCGCTCATGGCCTTTATGGTCGTGCTTTTTGTTGGAGCAACCATTGCCCTCAGAATGGTTTGATTCTGATCCTTCCCCCAAATCTCAATTTTTTGCCGGTAAAAAAAGAGCTATACTCTTATTATGAAGATCGATGAGGCGTGGCATGCAAAGAATAAGATGCCTAAAAATCCTACAATTCAGCAGCGGGTAGCCTGGCATATTGATCACTCAAAACACTGTAAATGCCAAGAGATTCCGCCTAAAATTAAAGTACTAATTGATTCGGGAAAATAACGCGCTCAAATATATTGAAGCTACCTTGAGGGAAGGGGAGGATCAATCTTCCCAAACTGCACGTGCCCTGTCATCTTGGAGGTCACACAGACAACAAGGCGTCACAAGTTGGGTGGGGAAAGTCTTTTGATCTCAACAAACACCCCAATCCCTCAAGTAGCAACCTACACATATTCACCCACGCCTACAGTCTTTCGGGATACATATGTTATTATGTTCCGACAATTGCAGCGTTTCTTTCTTTTTTCATCCGAGGTAAAAGAGGAAGAACCGTCCAAAATCCCACAAGAACCGGAACTCCCCACATAATATGAAGCCAATGTAGCTCGCGAAGAACAATTATCTCAACAGCAAACCAAATAATATATCCCCCCATTGCCATACCACCGAATAGCCAATCGAGGCGATGTCTTTTAAGAACTAATAAGAAAGCTGCCAGATTGAGCGCTCCCATCACGATTAAAATAAGTCCGGGGATAAGATAGTCTGGGAAAAATCCGTTCATTATTTCAACGGGCATTTTCATGTAACTCCCGTCTGGTTTGAGGGCAAGAAGAATTCCACCCGAAAGACCTCCCAAACCTTCGTACAAAAGCGCGCTTAAAAGTATAATTCTTTGCAACTTTGACTCATGGATCATGCTTTCATTCTAAATCGTAACCCCCATACTTTCGATGATCTGGATCACAAAGATATATAGCCCTTTTCGGTGCTATAATTCGATCACCATGTGCCGCAGTATCAAACCACTGTTTAATTTCGACCCTCCCGCAACAGACGAAGAGATTCGAGATGCCGCGCTGCAATATGTCCGCAAACTCTCAGGATTCAATAACCCCTCTCACATAAATGAGGGTGCTTTCAACGAAGCTGTAATAAAAATCTCCCGAACAACACGAGAACTGATGAATTCACTTACGACTTCTTCTCCTTATAAAAATAGAGCTGAGGAATCGATAAAAGCTCGGGAAAGAATACAGAAAAGATTTGGGATAAAGTAAAGACCTTGCAAAAAGGGTAAAATCTGGTATATCATGCATCCGAACGAAACAGATTAAAATGGATAATGAATTAAGTAAACTAAGCTCAAAACTAGATAGCGTATTTAAAGAACAAAGATCAAATTTTTCTACATTTTTCTACCATATTGCTCTTTTTTCTGCGGGAACAATCTCGCTAAGTATTAGCTTTCTTGGATTTCTTAATAGTAATCGTATTGATTTTAAATCAAATCAAATCTTTCTAATTTTGAGCTGGATTTTTTTAACGATAGCTCTGACGACATCACTAATTCGAAATTACGTCTATAATCACTTCGGTCACTACCAGGTGATTTCCATGTACAATGAGGAGGTCTATAAGATATCAAGAAAGCCTAAGCATAAGGATGACCTTAAACACACTCGAGATAAAGAGAAATTGTATAGTTACCTTTGGCATATTGCAGAATATTCATCTATAGTTTTCTTCCCTGCAGGAATCATACTTTTAATGATATTTGCAGCTTTAGAACTTTTAAAATAATCAAAATAAATAGATTCAAGCACTATAAATAAGAATGGATAAATTATCAGAAAGTCTTTCAAAAACAATATCTGAATCCAATTTGGAAAAAGTTAATAGTGAACTAGAAGCAACTCTGATAGACTCCTCTGAGGCTCTTTTGGAAGCGACCAGCAGTGAATTACTGAGCGATACAGCTGCTGGAATTGTTGATGAAGTTCCAGTGCTAAAATCTATCCTTCTGGTACCAAAATTGTTCAAGGGAATATCTAGCTTTCTGCTAGCGAAGAAGATTATCCGATTTTTATCAGAACTTGACTCCATACCAATTGAAGAGCGAAGAAAGTTCATAGAGGAGTTGGACGGTAATAAGAAAAAACAAATCCTAGAAAACCTAATTTTAATTATTGATAAACATGACCAATATGAAAAGTCGGAAATTCAAGGTAAAATCTTTAAAGCACTTATTAAAGGTAAAATTAACGAAAATGAGTACGACTCATTAACTTACATCATAGGCATCATTAATTGTGACTCTCTTGTAAGACTGGCGGATTATTATAATAATGTCACTCCTGGCAGTACGGCGCCTAGGATTAATACTGAAGAGCTCTACTATTTTTCCTTTCTCTCACTTCTGTCAATTGATAATTCTCGTCTGGGAATTTACGACAGCGGAGAACCAGCGTTTAATAAAAATGATCTGGGAACAAAGCTTATAGACATAATAAGTATTTAACCCTTGACTTAATTAAGTCTTTACTTTATTATTAAGTCATGGACACATTTTCAGCTCTCGCAGACCCGAATAGAAGAAAGATCGTAGAGCTTATCGCTCGAAATGGCCACCTCACCGCAACCGATATCTCGAATAATTTCAACGTCTCTGCTCCTGCAATTTCCCAGCACCTGAAAGTTTTACGTGAAGCAAAACTGGTCGATATGGAAAAGAGGGCACAGCAGCGCATTTACACAATTAATACCGCTTCATTACTTGAAATTGAAACCTGGATTGCAAGAATTAATAAGGTGTGGAGTGAGAAATTCGAAAGACTAAGTGCAGTTCTTGAAGATCTTAAAAGAAAGGAGGGTAAAAAAAATGGAAAATAACAATATAGGAGTAACAATTGAAAAAATTTTTGACGCACCACGGGAAAAAGTATGGGAGGCATGGACCACGCCTGAAATAGTTCAAAAATGGTGGGGACCCGAAACCTTCACCG
>CAZBEA010000061.1:0-7275 GCA_964490835.1 uncultured Gammaproteobacteria bacterium | reverse complement strand
CTTCTGGCTGAACTTGCTGAAAAAATTGCTTCGGCAAAGAAAAACAAACCAATGGGGTTTGATAAGGCTTTTGCCTGATCACGAGAGGATTAAGTTTTTCTGCCTGATGCTTTCAACATTTTCTCAATCCTATTTAATTGCGCATCGCGCCTGTCGTCACCGTCGCGTGATTGCGGACTATTTTTATGAACCAGATAGGTAGCAAGAACTACAAATGTAAAAAGCTGTAAAAATTCGGATTGCCAATTTTCAAGAGTCGACGCCGTAAACTCCGGCATGAATGTTGCAAGTGTTGGCTCTTCTTTGTGAGTAATTTGTTCTTCCTTAAACTCTTCCCACTGAGCAAACCCCTGGCCAGCCCATGACAATGCAAACAATAAAAATAAAGCCAAGCTAAGGCTGTAATTTTTCAGAATACTACTCATATGTTGCGCCACCTCCTATCTTTTCGTATTTTTTCTCAAAAAACATATTTTTTATTATTTTGGCAACAAATATGATTTTAAGAATTAATATCGTATATTTAGTAATTTTCATAATTTACCTCCCGCTTTCAACGGGATGTCTCCTTCAACTTCGATTTTGAGTGCCTTATGAGCGTGCTTTTTCGACTTTTCAGAACTCATATTAAAAGCCTCGGCTGCCGCCTGAAAAGAACGGGTTGTTATCGCCCGCCCGCCGGGATCAACTTCCGCATGGCCTTTTCCATGATCAAGCGCTGGCATTCCACATCCGCAGTTGTAACACATATTATTTTTCACCTCCTCTGTGTAAAGTCTCTACAAAGTCATAAGTGTGGTAAGACACGCCTACCACACCCGGACTTTTGATACTATGGAGTTCGGTCGATATTTACATCGACTTGATCCGGAACGTTAATACTTGGTGTTCCGACTCCAACTGTATTTCTCAAATACGGTAGAGCAAAGACTATAAATAGAAATGCCAATACCGCGAAAATTATTATTCCTATAAGGAATGTAAATGCGCCTGATGAATCATCAGTTCGATCTAAGTGATGGTGATCAACCACCGGTTCTGCGTATGCCATATTTTTCACCTCCTTTCATAAAATCTCACTATCGATCTTTAAAAAGATATAATTCCCAATCCCAAAAGACCGATTATTATTAAATAGAAAGCAATCAGATAGTTCAAAAATTTTGGAAATATTAAAATGAGTATTCCAAAAAGAATTGATACTAACGGATCAAAACTATCAAGTTGTACATTCATAATTTATTTGCCCGTATCATGTCCTTTGCTTGCGTGCTCTTTCATCACCGTACGCGCCGCTACTTCCTCGGCTCTACTACCGTACCTTCCGGATCGTTCTGCCGAATCTTTAATATGTTCATACATTCGCTTTTCTTTATTAGATACTCCCTTCAATCCTTTTTTTCCAGGCATATTTCTCACCTCCTCAGTATGACTGGCCCAACACTTGAATTGCTTTTACCAGTCGGTTTTTGTCTTTCTCAACAATATCAAGCGACTCGTTGATTTTCAGACTCAACCCGTCTACGATCTCTTTTGCCTTCTGGGCGTCATCGTGAGGAAGCCATGAAACGGTTACCTCCAAATTGTCGGTATATGCCCCACGTATAAATATCGACGAGAAAAAAATAGATTTATTCCATTCAAAAAGCGTGAGCCGCGATATCGGAAGTGTTATAGTCGTCGAGAAAAAGGGGAACATATTCTTTTTTATAACTATTCTTTTCTCCTCGATAATAAGAACATCAGGATACAAGTCGAATGGAAACGTTCCCTTTGTCCTGAGTAATTCTTTTGAGACCTCTGTTACAGGAACTACCGTGTGTTCGGCACCCATTGCCACAAGCGGAGCCTTTTCCCTAAGGTCGAACTCCCCACTTTGAGAATTTTGGACGGTACTCATACATAGCTATTTAAAACAATACGAAACACGCAGGAATTAAAGCATAGTAAGAAAAATGTGTGAAAAATCAGCCATTAACTGCCTCACCACCGTTTGGATGAAGAACCTGACCCGTAATATATGATGAATCGTCTGATGCAAGGAATACATAACTCGGAGCGATCTCCTCAGGTTGCCCCATACGCTTCATAGGAGTTTTTTGTCCGAATTTTTCCACGTCTTTTGCTTTGAATGTAGAAGGAATAAGCGGTGTCCAAATAGGTCCCGGCGCAACCGCGTTTACTCGAATCTGACGATCGATAAGCGATTTGGAGAGTGACCTGGTAAATGCAATTACAGCACCCTTCGTGGATGCATAATCGATAAGGTGATGACTTCCGCGGTACGCCGTAACCGATGAGGTATTTATAATTACTGAGCCATTTTTCATCTGAGACAAGCACGCCTTGGTTAGATAAAATATCGAAAAAATATTCGTTCTAAAGGTGCTTTCAAGTTGTTCGCTTGTGATTTTAAGAATTGAATCTTGAGGATGTTGCTCTGCTGCGTTATTTACCAAAATATCTATTCCACCGAGTTTTTCTTTCGCAACACGCGCAACCTCTTTTGCAAAACGCTCTTCCCCCAAATCGCCTGAAATTAGAATTGCTTTTCTACCCAATTGCTCAATATACTCACGGGTTTTTGTCGCGTCAATGTGTTCATTGAGATAGACTATCGCAACATCGGCACCCTCTTTGGCAAAAGCCACAGCAACTGCCCTCCCAATTCCGCTGTCACCACCTGTAATGACGGCTCGTTTGCCTCGTAATTTTAGTGCCGGCCTGTATTTTTTGTCATCAAAAACAGGCTTTTTTTTCATAACCGCTTCAATTCCGGGTTGTTTTTTCATACCATAATGCTCCTCACCGGGCAGGGTATTAGCCTGCCCAGTAAGGAGCGCTTACCTTCCGGAGGCCGCTGCCTCCCACTTCTTATGTGTCCTTGAAGCTTTTCCACCCTTCCTGCCCCGGAGAGTGTTGCTTCTTGGGTTCACAATTCCTTTATTTTTGTGCTCGTTGGACAAAGAAGAACCGGAATATTTCACATGGTCGTATTTATAATCCATACTTTCCTCTTCGGTACCGAGTATATGTATTCAACCAGAGAGAGATGAGGAGCAAATTTGTGAAACACGTGAATTTGGTAAGAAATCTATGCAGCTCGCTTTCTTCTTTCAAAACGAGAAAAATCGATGTATGTCGGATCACGCGTATATGGATTCCCAATGAGATAATAATTTTCAGGAGGAACACCGAGTTCTACCTCAAAAACATGCTCCATATACGCTGCGTTTCTTACTGCCTCATCCGTATACATTTCAATTTGTCGAGAGGAATAGGATCGATAAAAATCTGCGTTATGACCTGTGACACTCGCAATGTCACTCTCAAGATCTTCCGGTGTAACCAGAGGCACCGGCGTAATCCCGCTCAACAAATCGTTCGAAACGGCAATATTTTTTTCCATCCAGGAATTTGCTTTGTTACTTTCCTCTCTTCGAATTGCATCGATATGGACATCCTTTCCCATCTTGCTAAAAAGTTTTTTGATTTTCTCCCCACCCCTTCTCCCCTCCTCAACACCTTTAATGAAAACATTGTTCCGTGCAAGAAAATCTGCAACCTCAATACTGGGAATATCTCTCACGGCTCCTCGTATCCGTGCTGCTTTATCCTGGATAGCCCTGTTACGCACCATAAAGAGAAAAAGAGTGTCATTCTCCCTCTGGCTTGATTCACGCGCCAAGAGCTCCATGCACGTTACACCCCGGTTCTTATTTCGTGTATACCCAACACCTGGCAATTCAATAACTTGCAACCCATGTCTTCCCGATCTATTTCGAGCTCTGCTCAGTCGCTCGTGCATTTTCCAATTGAATCTGAACCACTGAGGCGGGTCCCACTCATCAAATGGAATCTTGACTTCTGATTGCTCTCGAGCGAGGAATTTATCGTAAAAAAACACATCAATACGCGAATGAGAACCGGTGAGCGAATTCAGATTGTCAGACGCCGCAAGTAACTCACTTACTAGGGTTGTTTTGCCATTCCCCGGTTCTCCAAGAACAACAACTCGCGATGTTTCGGGCGAATTTATGCGATCAAGAATTTCACCACCCACCTGCTCACCTCTTCTCATCTCTATAACTCGTGATGCAACAGGGTATCGTTCCGGTGATAAAACCGGCTCATGAGGAGCACTTTCAAATCTCTCATTCATACAATCTCAATGGAAGCTCGATAGTGATGTTGGTTCCTTGATGCACCTTCGATGTGAGTTCGATTTTTCCCTTATGTTTTTCAATAATTCTTCTTACCAAGTACAACCCTAACCCCATTCCTTCTTTTGTATGTCCCTGTCCTTTATAAAATTCTGCGAATATTTTATCTTGTTCTTTTTTCTTTATTCCTTTTCCAAAGTCGGTAAAAGAGACGAGCATTTTATTGTTTATGATTTCTGATTTCATAATGATCGGAATGTGGGCCGAGGAAAATTTAGCCGAATTATTTAATATGTTTGAAAAAGCTTGTTGTAATTTCTCAGGGTCCCCCTGAATCATCTGTGTACCTTTTTGCAGTTTGTTTTCCAATAAAACTTTGAACTTAGGATTCACCGTTTTGAAATTAATAATTGATTTTTTAATAACATCTAAGATATTTACTTGCTGCCACTTGTATCGGAGTTGACCCGAAGAGATATGCTCGAATTCGAGCAATTCATTTACGATGTGCTTGAGCCGCTTGGCTTCCGACCGCATTATTTCAACGGATGCAGCGGACGGAATTTGACGCGAGTTAATTTTTTTAGCCAACACATCCGCGTACACACTAATCGTCGTTAACGGAGTCTTTAATTCATGCGATGCCATTGAAATAAATAAATCTCTGGCCTGGACTGATTTTTGTGTTTGTTCGAGAAACTCGGCATTTCTTATAGCGAGAGTAACAAGCGTTCCAAATAACGTGAATAATTGCAACTCTAACGGTGTATAGTGTTTGGGTTCATCAGATTGAAGAGCAAGAACACCGACTTTTTGGTCTTTAATAGCCAGGGGTATGAGTACGAGTGATCTGACACCTTTTTCGTAGAGACTCTTATGCGCCTCTCTTAACACCTCCGGACTCATGACATGGATTTTTGAAGTCATATATGTCTCGTACGTATAACCTTTTTTTCGAGGGGCGACTTGCGCGCGCGCGGGCACCGTTGAATATACTCGTTCAAACGAACCGTTTTTTCGGATAAGGATTGTTCCGTGCTGTGCCCCTGCAATTCGGGTTGCCTCGTTAACTGCTGCCTTATACCGTTCGTGAAGATCGAGCGTCTGTAAGAGCGCAAGTGAAGATTGGTTAATTTCTTTGATTACTTCTTCTGTCATAAGAGTAACAATACATCATTGTCTAATTGTGTATCCAAACCCTCGGACAGACTTAATCAATTTCTTGGAATGACCCTCATCTATCTTTTTCCTGAGATACCCAATATAGACATCCACTACACGAGTATCAATATCCGGCGAATACAACCATACATGATCAAGTATGGTTTCGCGACTAAGAACTATCCCTTTGTTTTTCAGTAAATATTCGAGTAGCTTGAACTCCTTGGCGGTGAGTGGAATCTCTTTTTCTCCCCGTTTTACCTGCATCGATGCGGAATTGACGACCAAATCATCGAGCTGAATGATAGACCCTTGTTGCTGCTTGAGTCTCACTCTGGCACGAGCCAAGACTTCCTCAATTTCAAAGGGCTTGGAAATATAATCATCGGCTCCAATATCGAGTCCGCGGATAACGTCTTGAGATGTGTTCTTTGCAGTAAGAATAATAATGGGAAGTTCGGGAAATAATTTTTTCGACTCAATACACACCGATTCACCGCTAATACTTTCCAGTCCTAAATCCAAGACCACCAAATCAATAAGGCCTTCTTTTATTATGCTCAGTGCTTTTGCACCGTCTCCGGTTGTTCGAACTCTGTACTGTGCGTCCTTAAACGACTGCTCCAAAAATTCCTGGATATTTTTATCGTCCTCGACTATTAAAACTGTGTATTGCATGATTTCTGTGTATTATCCTACCGAATTGCTAAATTGTAAATATTAAGGAAAACGTAAGAACAATGTAAGAATTATTGGTCATAGGAATTGGGAGGGATCATCCCCCTCCCAATCTTTTTTAGTGTAGTCTAGTATTTGTATACCATCCGGGCTACCCAAATAACAGCCACAGCACCCAAAATTGAGATTATGATGCTATAGAGATTAAAACCTGTAACACCGGGTTGGCCGATGAGATACATAACAAATCCTCCGACTACTGCGCCGATTACGCCGAGTACTATGTCGCTCAGAAGTCCCTGTCTGTCACTTCTGTTTGTAATCATAGACGCTATCCATCCGGCAAGCGCACCAAAAATTACCCAAAGAATTATATTCATGTTCTCACCTCCTTTTTTATAGTTCTTCGTTTGTTCTTCTTTTAGCAATATTGAGCAGAGTACGAATATGGATACACTACGTTTCTCATACTCTGCCCAACCAATCTGCTAAATCTGATACATTAATTTCTGTCAAGATTACGAATATGCATCGCGTTGTGCAATGCGAACAACTTCTCAACTTTTCGTGCATCAGATTCGACCTCTACCGGTACTGCCAAGAGTACTCCACCTTCACGCAGCCTTTGCTCGTACTCATACGCCACATCTTGAGGAAGACCAAGACCCACCAGACCTCCGACGAGTCCTCCGGCGACAATTCCTGTTGCCGCGCCGGAAACCGTTGCAGCAGCAGCCCCGGTTAACCCAAGAGCAACAGCCAACGGCCCCGCCACAAGCAGAGGTCCGACACCGGGAATTGCAATCGCCCCAATTCCTATCAGAAGTCCTGCCAAACCTCCAATCACTCCACCTGATGTAGCACCTGTTATAAGTCCTTCAAATGCGGCTCCGCCCTTTGATCCTTTCTGTTTCTGCACGTATTCTCCTTGTTCCTTCATAATTACCGAAATATCGGAATTTCTGAACCCGAATTCCTTTAAGTCATCAACTGCGTATTCGGCGTCATCTTTACTGTCAAATATTCCTACTACTGTTCCCATAGATCTGCTTCTCACCTCCCTTTTAAAAGAGTCATGCTCGTATTCTTCGTCTGTTGTTTTTGTTCTATTTAATATCATGGCTTAAAACCGTCCAAAAACTCTTCACTACTTCCTCAATTACACCAACTGGTCTATGTATAAAAGCTACTCCCCGTATTGCTTCTCTTCCTTTCTGCAAATCGGATAATACTATATGACTAAGCGGAATTTGCTGTTCTGTAGTTTGTAGTC
>CAZBEA010000060.1:4813-7326 GCA_964490835.1 uncultured Gammaproteobacteria bacterium | reverse complement strand
GGATTCGGAATGTATTTGTGGCTAAGAACTTTTTTGGCAAAATATCCATCTCTCTTGGGTGGAATTTTATACCTATTTCTTCCGTATCGATTTGTTGACTTGTATGTGAGGGGAGCGATAGGTGAGCATGTTGCTTTTGTTTTTCCTCCGCTGATATTTCTATTTTCCACACTTGTTTTGAGAAGAAAATTATTAGGTTATGTTCTGACCTCTCTCTCAATGGCGGGACTTCTTCTATCGCATAACGCAATAAGCATAATGTTTTTGCCAATATTTATAATGTGGTTTGTTTTGCAATTTTTTATTCATAGGAAGGCAGAGATTTTAATTGGACAGTTTATATCTATGGGGGTGGGGTTTGGATTGAGTGCGTTTTTCTTAATTCCGGCATTTATTGAAGGGAAATACACTTTGCGTGATATTGTGACAGGTGGTGGTGAGTATGCTGACAGATTTGTTCAGCCTATTGCTCTTTTGTATGGTAAATGGAACTATGGAATATCGGGACAGTTCACTACAGAGCTTGGAATCGTAGGAATATTTTGGGCTCTTATTGGTATTTTACTCTTATTAAGAATGAGGAATAGCAAAAAGAAGATACATAATAATTTATTAATTTTCTGGTATGTTGTTTTGATGGTTTCGGTTTTTCTTACGGTAGGCATTTCAAAGCCAATTTATGAATTCATAACTACGCTTCAAAAGTTTCAATTCCCCTGGAGATTTTTGAGTGTTGGTGTATTTTCTCTTAGTGTAATCTCAGCAATTACAGTATCGTATATCAACACAAAATATCAAAGAATACTGGTTCTTCTCTCATTAATTCTGATCGCATTTTTTGCATACCCTCAAATAAAAGCAAAAGGGTATTTGGATCAACCGGACTCTTTTTATAAGAGTGTGTACCATGGAACTACAGACACAGGAGAGAGCGCGCCAATTTGGTCGGTGAGATTCATGGAAAAGCAAGCTAATTATCCTGCTGAAATTATTAGTGGAATAGGTAATATTGATTCTTCTACAAAAAAAACGACTGAACATATATATAAAGTAGACGCAAAGAGCGAGATAAGAATAGTTGATAATACACTCTATTTTCCTAATTGGGAGGTGTATGTCGATGATTCAAAAGTTCCAATTCAGTATCAAGACCCCAATCACAGAGGATTGATAACGTTTGATGTCTCAGAGGGTAATCATATAGTTAAGGTAGTATTTAATAATACGAAAATAAGAACACTTTCGAATACCATTTCATTCTCGACGGTCATGTTTATACTAATCCTAATAATTACAAAACATTTTGGATCTCAAAAATTTAAGAAATTCCTATGATTCATTTTAAAAATTCTACAAAAATGACAAAATTCGAGGGCATTCTTGCTCCTCTTGTAATATTATTGATTGTAATAATCTTTTCTTCAGGCTATTTATTTAAGGGACTGGTTCCTTTCCCCTCGCGTTATCTTGTGAATCACTTTAGTCCGTGGAACACAGAAAGTAAGTATGGAATTCCTGTTAAAAATAATGCCATGCCTGATGTAATTGGACAAATTTATCCTTGGAAAAAATTTACAATCGATACATGGAAAAGCGGTGAAATACCGCTTTGGAATCCGTATAGCTTTTCAGGAACTCCCCATCTTGCAAATTACCAATCTCAAGTTTTTTCTCCAACGAATATTTTATATTTCTTTCTTCCATTTCTCGAAGCTTGGAGCATACAAATACTCTTGCAACCGCTCTTGGCAGGCTTATTTATGTATCTATTTATGCGCTCGATTAAAACGTCTCTCGTCTCCAGTCTTCTCTCAGCAATTTCATTCATGTTCTGTGGTTTTATAACTACATGGATGGCGTATGGAACTCTTGGATATGCAATTTTATTCACACCACTGGCTTTATACGCAATAGAGCGATATCATACACGCAAAGACTTTTGGACACTAATTCTGCTTGCAATAAGCATAAGTTTTTCATTTTTTTCCGGCCATTTCCAAACAAGTGTTTACATGTTTTTGGTTGTTGTGGGATACATTGTATGGGAGAGTTTTTTTAAAAAGAATATAAAGGAGACTGTAATTCTTCTCATCACTTCTTTTTCAGGGTTATTAATTTCTTTTCCTCAAATCCTTCCATCAATTGAGTTTTATCAAAACTCTGTTCGCGAACAGATCATTCAAAAGATGGAAGTTATTCCATGGAGATATTTGCAGACTCGAATTGCTCCGGATTTTTATGGTAACCCTGTGACTAGAAACGATTGGTTTGGACATTATGCAGAGTGGAATTCTTATGCGGGTATTGTTCCATTCCTGCTTTCATTTTTTGTTTTTCTCAGAAAAATTGATAGAAAAATTAGTTTTTTTATCCTACTTTTTATTGTTTCATTGGCTTTATCGTTTGATACTTTTTTTGCTGATCTTATGGTTGCATTGAAGATTCCGTTGTTCTCGACAAGCGCAGCTAGTAGAATTGTGGTGCTTTCAAGCATTTCAGTTGCAGTATTAGGA
>CAZBEA010000060.1:0-4803 GCA_964490835.1 uncultured Gammaproteobacteria bacterium | reverse complement strand
GGGCTTGGACTGGATAGGCTAATGAATACAAAAAAAATCAGAAAAGTTTTTACAATCACCGGAGTATGGACGATCCTTATGATATTGCTTTGGATTTCCGTTTTCTTTGGAAATCCAGAACAAGAGAACCTTATGATAGCGCGCAATAACTCAATTTTGCCGACATTATTATTTGGTGGATTAGTAGGGTGTGTAGGATTATTTATCGCGGTTAAAAATAAAAAACTAAAAAATCTTGCAGTATTTGGTGTTCTCTTTTTGACTGCATTTGAAATGCTCAGATTTTCACTCAAATGGATGCCATTTGAAGAGAGGGAATATATATATCCCTCCACCACGACAACTGTCGAATTTAAGAAATTATCATCCCCTCAAAACCGTTGGTATTTGGATACTCATGCGGAAAATGCGCTTATTTATAACCTTCCCATTTCCGATGGATACGATCCACTTTACTACAAAAGATACGGGGAATTTATCAAATACATTGTCGAAGGAAAAATATCTGAGGGGGAGCGCTCACTTGTCACATTTCCTAAAAATGGAATTTATACCGATAAGGCTCTTAATCTGTTAGGAATTCGTTACATTGCATATCGGGTATCGGATGCTCGTGCACCCTGGGCATTTCCGTATTGGAAATACCCGGAAGGAAGACTGAAAGAAATCTTCCATGACGGTAAATACACGATTTTCAAAAATTCGCAAAGCCTCCCGAAAGCACATGCTGTAACAAATATTCTAGTAAAAGATTCAGATGAGAAAGTGCTCGAGGCCCTTTTTGATAAAAACTTCGATGCCACTCGTTCAGCAATTGTAGAGGAGGAGCTAGTATTGTCGACTGACAAAACAGGTAACGTGGGGGACGTTACAATTGAATCATACAAGAATAACGCGGTTGTTTTAAGTTCAGATTCTTCTTCGGATGCCATGATAGTTTTAAATGATGTTTTGTATCCAGGATGGAAAGTATATGTTGATGGAATAGAGAAAAAAATGATAAGAGTTAATTATATTTTTCGGGGGGTTCTGGCAGAAAGCGGCAAGCATACTATTGTCTATCAATATAAACCGATGAGTTTTAAAATTGGAATTGTGAGTGCCGGATTCGGCATCATGGTGCTGATCTTGTTGGGTATAATGAATAATAAATATGCAAAAGAAAAATAACATAGACGTAACAGTTGTCATTCTTTCAAAAAATGAAGAGGATGTTATAGGAGCAGCAATATGTTCAGCGCTTGTGTTGACTCCTAATATCTTGATTATAGATTCATTCTCTACCGACAGAACAGTAAAAATAGCAAGAAGTCTTGGTGCGCGGATTATTTCCAATAAGCTTTCAGACTTTTCATCTCAGAGGAATTTTGCACTAAAGAATGTGAAAACGAATTGGGTACTCTACCTTGATGCTGATGAAGAACTGTCTTCCGAAATCATTGAGGAAATAGACGGAATAATAAAGTCGGATGTTGATATTTTTGCGGGGTACTATATAACAAGAAAAACATATTATTTTGGAAAGGATTGGAAATATGTTGATAGAGTTCAGAGATTGTTTCGCACAAGAAAGATAAAAGAATGGAAGGGTGTGGTGCACGAAACACCCGTGGTAGATGGAAAGTTGGGCGTGTTAAAAAACTCAGTTTTACACCACACCCATAGAGATCTTTCGCAAATGTTGACTAAAACCAACGAATGGTCAAGATACGAAGCAGAACTCCGATATGTAGCAAAGCACCCAAAGATGAATCCAATCAGGTTTACTAGGGTTATGATTACTGCTTTTTTCGACTCGTATATTAAGCAGAAAGGGTGGAAAAACGGTACGTACGGATTGATAGAGGGGATGTATCAAGCGTTTTCGATGTTTATTACGTATGCAAAATTATGGGAAATGCAGGAGCAAAAAATGCGAAAGGAAGAAAAATAATTACTTAGTCTTTCTCTTGAATGATACACCTCCTGTGAGCCAGTTTTTAATTTCATTGAAAGTCAGCGGATTTTTTGAGAATTTGAATAAATAAATAAGCTCTAAAATCCCAACAGTATTTATAAAAGTCATTACAGCCAGAAATGCAATAAACCAATTCCTTTGCCCGGATCTGGATGCTCTCCACAAAGCTACGCCTTTCCAAAATAAAGTCCAAAGACCAAAAGGACCAAAGGTAATAATGAGAAATCCGATAAGAGCATTTTCCTGAGTCGCGGCCATTTGGTTCATTGAATAAATCTAACACACACCCCTCTTATTATCAATACCTGCTACAATAGATGAATGAAAATAGGCATATATGATCCGTATCTGGATGACCTAGGGGGTGGGGAAAAATACATGATGACTATTGCCGAGTGTCTGACACGTGAAAACGATGTTAGTGTATTTTGGGATGATGAAAGAGTTAAGAAGGCACTGATGCAAAGATTTTCAATAAATTTGTCAGGGGTCCAATTTGTTCCAAATATTTTTCAAAGCAACACGTCTCAGGTTAGACGTCTGAAAGAGACTCAAAAATATGATCTCATCATTTTTCTCTCTGATGGGAGTATCCCATTTTTATTATCGAAGAAAACAATTCTTCATATACAACAGCCTTTATCATTTAGAAAAGTTTCATTGCTAAATTCATTGAAGTTAAAAAGAATAGATACCGTATTCTGCAATTCTGAATTCACAAAAAAATACACAGATAAAAGGTTTGGGATACAGTCAAAAATATTATACCCACCCATTGTTCTCAAGCCGAAGAAAATAAAAAAAGAAAATTTTATTCTCCACGTCGGTAGATTCAGAGTTCAAGATTCGGCGGTTGGTATAAAAGATTTTAAAAAACAGAAAGAAATGATACAGGCATTTTGTAAAATGATCGAGGAAAAAAAATTGAAGGGGTGGAAGTTGGTTATGTGTGTGAGCGTTAAGGATGAGGATAAAAAAAGTTTTGCAGAATTGCAAAAAATTGCAAAAGAATTTCCTGTCGAATTTGAGTTGAATAAATCGAATGATGAATTATGGGAATTTTATTCACGAGCAAAAATTTATTGGCATGCATCAGGACTCGGGGAGAATCTTGATGAGTTTCCGGATAGGGCAGAGCACTTTGGAATTTCGACTGTCGAGGCAATGGGCGCCGGTGCTGTTCCTGTGGTTATTAACTCAGGTGGACAAAAGGAAATTGTAAAAAATTCAGTGAGCGGGTACTTATGGAATACGGTCGAGGAGTTAATTGGCATGACTATGCAGCTTATTGAAGATGAGAAAAGGCTCGCAGTGATGAGTATGGAGGCGCGGGTAAGAGCGGAATACTTTGCGAAAATTGATTTTTGCCAAGCACTAAACAAATTGATAACGGTACATGAAAAGTAAAATATTTGCGCACTGGGGTCTTTTCGTACTACTTCTTGTCGTTGGTGTATTTAATTATCAGGTTTTATCGAAGGGATTCATGCCTGCACCAATGGATGGTATGATCGGTCTGTACCATCCGTTTAGGGATGTATATGCATCAGAGTATCCAAATGGAATTCCGTTTAAAAATTTTTTATTAACCGATCCATTTAGACAATTAATAGTTTGGAAGGATTTGACAATAGATATTTTCAAAACCGGGAATATTCCTCTCTGGAATCCGTATGAAATGGGGGGTAAACCGCTTCTGGGGAATTTCCAATCAGGTGCTCTCTATCCGCTGAATATCATATTTTTTCTCTATCCTTTTAAATTGGCGTGGAGCATGTATATTATTTCAGCTCAAATAATTGGGGGAGTTTGTATGTATATGTACCTAGGGTACCTGAGGAAAGGTGAATTTATAAAGACATTAGGATCCCTTGTATTTGTATTTTCGGGTTTTTTTATTGCATGGTATGAGTGGGGAAATGTCGGACACGCATACGCATGGTTCCCTTTGGCTCTACTTTCAATTGAACGATTAGCAAATGTTAAAGAAAAAAATACTCGTTCTAAATTATTATCCGGAGCTATTTTGGGAGGTGTATTTTCACTATCATTTCTTGCAGGGCATCCCCAGACAACATTGTATTTTATGTTTTTTTCTACCCTCTATCTCATTACTGTTGTGAGAGTAAAGATTAAGACGAAAATACAATTTTATTCCTCGTCAATTATAACTTTTCTGATTCTATCCTCAGTTCAAATATATCAAGGATTATACTTTATTCGATACTCTCTCAGAGGAGAGGATCAAGTCTTTTCCTCCATCGAAGGTTGGTTCGTACCGTATCAAAACCTTATTCAATTTTTTGCTCCTGACTTTTTCGGAAATCCTTCAACTCTTAATTATTGGGGGATTTTTAACTACGCAGAATTTATAGGGTACATCGGGGTTCCATTACTTGTGTTATCAATAGCCTCCTTCTTAGCGGAAAAAGACCGTAGATTTTATTTTGCATTAACCATGATTGTTTTGTCAGTTGTTTTTGGAACTAATAATATTATTTCTAATATTCCTTATAATTTATCTATTCCTATTCTATCGAGCATGCAGCCCACTCGTCTTATCGGATTTGCTTCACTCGGAATTCTTTTTATGTCTCTAATTGGGTTTGAGGCTTTGCAAAATAAAATATCTCTTAAAAAAATGCTTCTAATTTCCGGATCTGTTTTAGTGCTCATTCTGATGTTGTGGGGAAGCGTTGTATTCAATAGTTTTGGAATTGAAATGACCAATCTCGAAACGACAAAAAGGAATCTAATGTTAGGGTGTGTATTAGGTGTGGGGGGGGGGGGGTTGGGGGGGGGGTGGGTGTTGGGGGGGGGGGGTGGGGGGGGGGGGGGGGGGGGGG
>CAZBEA010000059.1:0-7342 GCA_964490835.1 uncultured Gammaproteobacteria bacterium | reverse complement strand
TTCCTCTTGAGACCCTATAATTGCACCTTTTTCTGCTGCTTCTTCTACGCTTTTAGCGCTTTCTGAGGATTCTGAAGCGGCTGTCTTACCACCAAGACTCGCACCAACGACTCCGGTAAGGCCCCCTAGTAAAATTGCGGCAAATAAAATAATAAAAGCTTTTTTATCCATTGGCTTTTTTTCTTCAAACGCATGCACGACAGACGGTTTTTTAGGTTCTGTGTGTGGTTTTGGGTGAACGTGACGGTCTTTGTCTTCCTCCTTCATTAGAGTCTAGTTAACCATATTTTAAGAATTTTTACAAGTTAACCCGATCCTAATTCACGCAGTTCTGCTTCGATAAATTCATCCAATTCTCCATCGAGGACTTTCTCGGGCGAGCTTGTTTCAACTTGAGTTCTTAGATCTTTCACCATTTTGTACGGATGAAGCACATACGATCTTATTTGGTTACCCCACGATGCAGGTATATACTCGCCTTTCAGCCCCTGCTTTAATTTCATTTCCTCTTCTTCTTTTTTTGCCCAGAGTTTTGAACGGAGTAATTTTAGTGCGTATTCTCTATTCTGCCCCTGATATCGCTCGGTTTGACACGTTACAACAATTCCTGTCGGTTTGTGTTTGAGCCGGACTGCGCTTGAAACTTTTTGAACATTTTGCCCGCCGTGCGAAGATGCGCGGAAGAATTCCCATTCGAGATCGTCTTCTGAAATAACAACTTCACCCGAATTTTCGATTTGAGGGAGAACTTCAACAAGAGCAAATGAGGTTTGTCTAAGATGTGCAGAATTAAACGGTGAAAGTCGAACCAATCGATGTGTTCCTATCTCGCCTCGCATCTTTCCATACACATATTGCCCCTCGACAAGAATTGTTACATTTTTTATTCCTGCTTCTTCCCCCGCGTTTTCATCTATAACCTCGTGCGTCCACCCCATTCGTTGAAAAAATCGTGTGTACATACGATACAACATCTCCGCCCAATCCATCGCATCCGTTCCACCTTGTCCTGCGTGAATAGTCACAATCGCAGGCGAGTTATCATGATTTCCTGACAAATACAGATACACCTCAAGCTCTTTTAATAATTTTTCGATTTCTTCATACTCTTTTTCTTCAAGCAATAATTCGATCATCTCGGCATTCTCTACTTCTTTTTGCAGGGAAGCCAATTCCATCATTTTTTTTCTGGCATTTTCTTGGTCATTCCAAAATTCAGGCTTGGCAGAGTCGTTCTCAAGTATTTTTATCTTCTCTTTTTTACCTGGAACGTCAATTTTTTGAATAACAGAAACTGCCTTCTTTTGTAATTCTTCAGGATTCATAGCCGGTGTATTGTATCAAAATTATAGGTTTGAGAATAAATACGGAAGCAAAAAGCACGCCGAAACAAACATGAATACGGTAATTGTAATTCCAAGAATATTCGAAGTCTTTGAATTCGTGTACTTACCCATAATTTTTTTGTTATTCGCTACAAATAAAATCAGTATCAAAATAACCGGCGCAATCATTCCATTTATGACAGCACTGTAATAAAGCATTTGAAATGGTTCAATTGGCGTGAGATTCACGACAAATCCGATTAGAGTTGCTGCTATTATCACACCATAGAATTTTCGCGCGTTGTGGAATTTTCGATAAAGTCCTTCCTTCCACCCAAAAACCTCAGATACGGCATACGAACCGGAACCGGCCAAAACCGGTACAGCCAACAGTCCTGTCCCAATAATTCCTAATGCAAAAACTAAAAATGCAAAATCTCCTGCCACAGGTCTTAAAGCACTTGCTGCTTGATCTGCTGTGGAGATAGATAAAATCCCGTTTTTATGAAGTGTTGAGGCTGATGTTATCATAATAAAAAACATCACAAGGTTTGAAAAAAACATTCCAAAAATTGTGTCAATTCGAAGATCTTTAATGTCTTTTTTATAAACTCTCGGAATCCCCTGTCCCATCATTCGTAATTTCTTATGCTCCACTTCCTCCTCAACCTCCTCACTCGCTTGCCAGAAAAAAAGATATGGCGAAATAGTCGTTCCCAAAATTGCAACTATATTCATGACGACTTCTGAATTAAGCGAGATCGAAGGTGTTATTGTAGAGATAAAAATTTCATTCCAGTCCTGTTTGACGATAAAAACCGTTATCACATATGCAAATAGTGAAAACGTTAAAAACTTTAAATATGATGCGTATTTTTCATAAGGTACAAATATTTGAAGTCCCAATACCAACCCGGTAAAAACGACCAGAAGCGGATAAAAAGGAATATCGATTAGAAGGTTGGCAGATGCAGCCATTGCACCGAGATTTGCACCGATATTAACGGTGTTTGCGAAAACCAAAAGTCCGACACAAATATACAATAACCACCGCGGATAATGATGTCTCATGACTCCGGCCAACCCCTTACCCGTCACAAGACCTATCCTTCCACACATCTCCTGGACAGCAATCATAAAAGGAAGAGAAAACGGAGCTGTCCACAACTCTCTATATCCGAATTGAGCACCAGATTGGGAATACGTCGCTATCCCGGCAGGATCATCGTCAGCAGCCCCCGTAATGAATCCCGGACCTATTCTTTTGAATACATTTTTGATCTTTTTCATACTTTATCGTCCACAAACCATACTACACACCGTCTCCAACGCACTCGCATCGCCGCTTCGCAAATTTTGTAAATCTCCTATTATTTTAAGAATAGCAGAATCGGATGAAGTGATATTTTCCGGAGTTATTGCATTTATTTCCTTTTGTATATTCGAGAGTAGCGTTGCAGCTTCTTTTTTTTGCGGAAGATCAATAGATGAAACATCAGTTTTGGCTCCCAAAGTCTCTTGAGGAATAGGTTTTATTTTTTTGAACTGAGTTTCCCATAAAAATATTCCCAGCAGAGCAATAAGTGTTCCGAAGAAAAACATTCCGAAGAATATATGTCGTACATTCCTTTCCTGAATCGGTTCTACTTTTTCTTTCATAGTATCATTGTAGAAAAAAATAAGATGACTTTCAAAAAATACTATTCTATAATACAAATATGGACTTTAGAGAAATTGAGGAACGAGTTAAAGAAATTACCAGCCAAACTCAACCCGACTATTCAATTGACAGTAAGCAGGATCAAGAAATCCTTGCCAAAACTGTCAAGCTTTCTGAGGAAGTAGGAGAACTCTGTAACGATGTCTTGGGAATTCTCAAACTCCAGAGACAGTCCAAACTTGATCATTTCGACAAAGACAATATCTATCAAGAATTTGCAGATGTGATAATTAGCCTTATGTCCCTGGCTTCAAGCGCCGGTGTAGATCTTGAAAGAGCCATTACAGACAAACTTGAGAAAATTGAAAAAAGAGTTCAAAGCGAACAATCTAACGAGCGCTAAAGAAGAAATTGAGATAATCTCCCATCATTCGAGTTCCACTGATTGTTGGCATGTATGTTTTGAGCTGGTTGAGTACAAATTCACGCCACAGATCGTCCGAATTAATTATTTCAAGAGCTTTCTCGAATTGCCGGTACGTCGATGAGACTTCCTGCGGATAATTTTGTCCTGTTACCATCAGATACGGTGCGTTATCGATATCTGCAATTCCACCGTCCTTGGTAGAAATAATCATCGAACAATTAATCATCGCCTTCATCCACGACGTCCCACATGCCTCATTGCCTACTTTTGGAGTGTTAATAAAGACATGAGCTCCTTGAGCCAGATATTTTGCAACTTCATCGTCGTAGTCTTGAATAAAATGAATGCGCTTCTTAAGAGCTATATTTGAATCAACAAGATGCATAATACGTGCAATTTCGTCCTTCATTTCTTGATCGTTACTGTGGGCAGAACCTGCCAGAACCAAATGAAACTTACTTCTTTCCAAAATCGCTGAAAGGCGCTCTGTATCTTCGAAGAGCAAAAACGGCCTCTTATACCCTGCAAATCTTCTAGCCCAAATCGCTACCTGGTCATGATAGGGAATCTCAATCGGTTCACCATACTGGTCTTGTCTTGTTGTAAGATATTTATACAGGTCTTCTTTTCCTCTGTGTTTGGCGCGTCTCAACTCAAAGGCTGTAATTCGATCGAGAGCCTCCGGAGCAGAGGGATCAACGATATCCAATTCATCAATCGCGTGAACTCTTTTATAGAGTGCCATAAGCTCCGGATGAAGCCAACGGTCAAGAAAAATTCCGTTCGTAATTGCAGTAAACGTGACCGGTGTGTTATTTACTCTTTTAAAATTTGAATTCGCTATCTGACTATGAAGTCTTGAAACACCATTATATTTTCCTGCGATCTCAAGAGCAATTGTCGAGAGTCTAAGGGTACCTCTCACTGCAGCAATCAAACCGTTCATCCAGTCTACAACCGCTTTATTTGTAAGGTTACGGTATACATATCTTTCATAGACCTCTTTTTTAAAAGAAGCAGAAGCCGTCGGAAGAAGGGTGTGATTCGTAAAAAGAGTTTTAGAACGAACAATTTCAATCGCTTCGTTCAATTCCTTCCCTTGTGTGCATAGATCATCCAAGTAAGCCAATGCTCCAAATACAGCCCCTGCTTCATTAATGTGATAAATACTCGGTTCGATGCCTAATTTCTTTAAAGCTCGATATCCACCAAACCCAAGAACAGCTTCCTGATATACTCTATGCTCTGAATCACTGCCAAACGCATACAATTCCTGAAGTCCCGGCTCATATAAGACGAGAATATTGCCTTTTGTGTAAAGGCTTATCGGTACAATATCCGTGTTGACAGTTATTTCAACCTGTTGCGCCAACTTCTCAAATCCCCTCGATTCCGGATCACCAATATCACAGTGTTCCTCTTGTTGAAAATGTGTCAATTTTTTCTTACACTCACGGGGATAATATAATGTAATCAGTTGAAAAGGAATACCTAATTTTTGAGCCTCAAGAGCGGTATCGGCCGCCAAAATTCCCAATCCTCCACTACCTCGGATTTGAATGTTTTGCGACTCATATAATTCTAACGTAAAATAGGTCCACGGTGTTTTATCGGTAATTACGGAAGAGTACTCTTCTTTTTGAATCGTTTTGAGAAAGAAATCAAAATCTTGGGCAGACATATACTTAGTATCGTTCAGCGGGGTTTTCAAATCAAGAACTATAGTATGTTGTTACAAAATATAGGATGATTATTTGCATTTCTTTCATAAAGTAACTTATATTTATAGAAATGTCTCAAAACAAGGAAGCACTTCTGAAAGAAAAAAGAGAGCACATAGTTAAATTAATACTGCATGTTATTCCTTTTGTAATTATTGTTTTTTGCATTGTCGCGCTTTTTTTCGTCTATCGGGATCTTTCTACGAAAAATAAAATCTTAAGTGGCGATAAATCTTTGCTGATTGGTAAAAACACGGATCTCACCCAAACCCTTGAAGACTTGGATAAAGAATTTACTGCTCTCAAAAATGAGGACCAGTACGTCATAAACCAAGAACTTCAAAAAAAAATTAAAAATGTTGAGTCGGAGTATCAAAGTGCGGTTAAAACCTATGAAGAATTACTGAGTCTTAAATCCAAAACAAAAGATACGGATACATTTGACAAGGCATTTGCAAAAACGCTCTCTCAATTATCCGAGCTCAATTACACCTCGGCTGCTGCAACCCTTGCGCAACTCAGAAAAGATATAGCCGCAAAAGAACAAGAGATTGCAACAGCCTTTATAATTCCGGAAAATGTTACCGAAAAAAATACCCCACCCGGATCCGGATTCTCGAGACAAAAAGTAAGTATTGATCTTGGAAGCTATTTGGTCGATATCGTCTCGGCAGATTTGAATTCAACACGAGTCATCGTCGATACTGCATCCGATGGCACCTGCACAAACGACTGCCCGGTTCTCTCTCTTGGAGATTATGTGTCCCGAAGTGGCGCGTATGCCGGGATTAATGGATCGTATTTTTGCCCTGCCTCGTACCCGACATGTGCTGGAAAAACGAATTCTTTTGATACGCTCCTTATGAATAAAAATAAGGTTTATTTCAATTCAGAAAATAACGTTTACAGCACGGTCCCGGTCGCCGCATTCGGATCGGGGTGGGCCAGATTCATGGGGCGTTCATCAGACTGGGGAAGAGATACCGGTGTTGACGGCGTTATTGCCAATCAGCCGCTCCTTGTATCCGGCGGAAATATCGCGTTTGGAGGAGACGGCGACCCGAAAAAGGGCTCAAAAGGTGCCAGATCTTTCATCGGAGCAACCGGATCGACAGTCTATATCGGGGTTGTTCACAACGCAACAGTAGCCGAAGTCGCACATGTTCTAAAAGCGATGGGAATATCCGATGCTCTCAACCTTGATAGTGGAGGCTCAACAGCTCTATGGAGTGGTGGGTACAAGGTGGGTCCCGGACGAAATATTCCGAATGCTGTTCTTTTTGTCAGAAGATAACTATTTTTTCTTTCTCTTTTTTTTATCTTCCCGTATGTCTTTCAAAAACTCATTTCTCACGGCGTGTGCAGCGGTTTTGATAATTTGTTCGATGTTGCTAACTGTATTGAGAACTTCCCATACCCCCTCATGATTGTGTTCGTGTACTCTTTTGATAAACCGTTCGTGTTCTTCTTCCGGAAGAGACAGAAGAATGTGGTCTATGACGGATGTGTGAACTGATGATTCAAAAAGACGGTTGAGATGTTTTTTTTCTTTTTCTGACATTTGCGTATCATCAATCTCCAAACTGACATGATGAATTTCAATAATATGAGAATAAAAAGTTTTGGTCATCGTCATAATGTCTGTTCAATCGGTCCCAAAGGTGTATCCTGACTCTGATCATCGAGAAAGAAAAATAGTATCGGGTCTCGAAGCTTGCCGTCTTTTGAATTCAGATACTTCATAACCTCAGGACTCCCACCCAGATGCTTACCTGTTGAAATCCCCGGTCCGGCATCACCGATTACAACCACCATTGCTTTTCCATTCTTCGGATTTACTACCAACATTTTACGATACTTGAAAAAATCTACATATTCTCTAGTTCTATCGTTGTAGCCTTCGGCTCGAAAAGTCTGAACTGCAATGTAGTATTTTTCTCGATTAATATCTTCTTGGGTTAATTCTCCACAGGAAGGAGCAAAGTATCCAAAAGCTCCCCTTCCCGGTGCCATACCTGATGAAAGATATGCACTATAGTCTTCTTGGGTTTCAAAATGAGTATTAATTGTGTCACCCGGGTATCGCATGAGATGCTGCTCTGCCCCAATGAATCCATAGCTTCTCTCTAGTCTTTTACCATGAAGTTCTGCTTTGACCACAATACCGTACTCACGCTTTATTATGTCCTCTACTACTTTCTCATGATTT
>CAZBEA010000058.1:5033-7375 GCA_964490835.1 uncultured Gammaproteobacteria bacterium | reverse complement strand
AACCCGACACGGAGTATTATTTTCAAATCGAAATAAACGATGCGTATCGATCCCGTGCATCTCTCACATCGGACATTTATACATTCAAAACTGCGATCACCTCAGACGTTCCGGAGATAAATGAGGCATCAATCATTTTTACAAGCTCCCATACTGTCATTTTTGATGGTTTTACAACAGACATGGACAATCTCAAAAATCGGATTGTCACACTTCCCACAAACACCCCATTTGAATTCAAATTCTCTCTCCGGGATGCCGAGTCCGTAAAAAGCATCCTGACGACTGTGAGAAATACTAGCCTCTCACAAAACCCGGTTCTTGGTATTAGCCTCTCTCCCCAGGTTGTTCCCCATGCGAATTTTGCACAGATTGTCGAAGTCGAAAAGGGTGTATATATTGGAAGGCTTTTGAGTTCATCCTCACCCGCACTGACCGATGTACTTGTACGTGTCAGTGACTTCGATGGAAATGTAATCGAATATAAAATCGGATCTATCAAGACCGTAAATCCGATGCGCATTGTGAACGAAAAAAATGGTCGGGGTCTTGAAAATGCCCGAGTTGAATTATATCTGTACAATCCAACCCAAAAACTATTCCAACCCATATCATCCCAGGTGATTCCAATTCCCAATCCGTCATTTTCAAGTCCTGAAGGATTTGTTGACTTTGTACTCCCGCATGGAAAATACCGGGCAGAAATATCGCTCGTGAGATTCGAGGATCAGACTGTCGAATTCGAAATTGGCCCATACGATAATACTGGGTATCCGACCGTCGAACTTACGCCTCGACCTTTTGCGTTATTTGAGACTATCCGATATTACTTTGGTATCCTTGTTGACCTCGGTACGTTCTGGAATTCGATCACGGCGGTGCTATCGGAATCGTTCAGGGCATATGATCTTCTAAACGCACTTTCTCTGGTACTGCTTCTTATGACTATCATATTATTACTCATCCAAACGCTTTGGAATGTATATGAGCACATTCTCTATCCTGCTTTGAAGAGAATTCAAAGAAATCACTCATCACTCATTCAAGTGATAGTTGCGAGCACTACCAACCACAAGCGAATCCGACACGCCCATGTATATCTGATTGATCTTACCAGGGATAAAATTATCTCCAGGACACGCACGAATATATTCGGGTATGCAACATTTCACATAACACAGCCTAAAAAATTCCGAATTGCTGCTCTGCAAAAAGGATACGAATCACAGGCATATTACGACTTTAAAGGCGGCGAATTGGTAGGAACACAAACAATCTGGTTAAAAGAATACCGATCAGATAGAGACATATTGAGAAATATAATAAGACACATTTCGATTTTTTTGTACGAGATAATTCTTATATCACTTATCGTTCTTGAGATTGTTTTTACCGAAAAATACGGCTTCGAAATGATGATCCCGTTCTATGGACTTCTTGGGATAACTGTTATTTTGTATCTGCTTCACTGGATCGTGACCAGGAAAAATCCATAGTTACTTCACTGGAATTTTGATCATCGATTGACCGAGATTTGTAAATGAATCCGATGCAATAGCCTGTATTCGCCAGACTGTTTTGACATTAGCGAGCTTTACCGGCACTACAAGTTCGCCATTTTCACCGGTTTGAAGAATAGGCGCCCAAAACAGAGTATCAACTAATTTTCCTGCTCCGCCCTCTCCACCTCCGCCGCCTCCGCCGCGACCACCATAGCTCCCAATTGGAGTAAGAGAAGAAGATGCATTGGTCGACCGAGCCCGGTACGAATAAAATGTTGTGTGAATAAGCGGTGTTGCATCACGTCTGAGACCATAAATCGCCTCATCGACTACTCCCATTGAGAATTGCGCAGGGATTTTATTTCCTTTTGCATCGCGTGTTACAACCTTTATCATCGCAGTCTCATTCGGTTGATAACTTTCCTTATCCGGATAGAGTTCAACCTGCATCAATTTGTGCATAGAGGGCACATTTAAGGCGACGCCTTCCGAATAATACGCACCTTTTGCAAAAAAGCTGAATGTCATCGTGATCGATGGACTCATTTCATCAGGAATTGGAATTTCTAATTTATTCTCACCTTTACTTAAATGGAGTAGTTCCCAGTTATAAATTCTTCCACGTTCGGGGGCAAAAATAACATCCAGGTCCTGCGGAGAGATAATATTCATTCGGATCTTATCTCCCACCACATACGAGTTACTATCTGTTACGATCTTAAGGAAGGTTTGATCGGGGTTACTGCCCGGCCATGAATCATAACTCTGCTGTGGTTGCGTCGTCACCGAAACGTATTTTTGAACTTCTACAGAATTTTTATTTTTATCTTCGGCTACTAT
>CAZBEA010000058.1:0-4933 GCA_964490835.1 uncultured Gammaproteobacteria bacterium | reverse complement strand
TGACGGTAGTATTCCTCTTTGTTTTTTGTGGTGTTTAATTCAAACGTTGGCTTTTTATATTCTCTGACAGCAAAATTTGCTCGTGAGTAATTATCATAATCACTTTCATTTTCTCCAAGTCCCGATCGAGTAACAGTTATACCCTGCCAATCTCCAACAGCATCCTTGGGAACAATAAAATTACCCGAAAACAATCCGTTTTTATCGACCGGTACCACTTCATCATACAGATCCTTTCCCTGTCCATCCATATAGACACGAACCGAGATGCCCTCCGGTGGAAGGTTATATAATGCGTCGTTATCCATTCGAACAGTACCTCTGTAAAATACCGTATCGCCGGGCTTGTAAATGGGGCGATCGGTATAAATAAACATCTGCATATCGGTATCCAGGTCACGCCTGACTCTAATATCTGCCATCGAATCTCGAATTCGAAGCGGAACCATCATTGTCTCGTCCCCCACAGAAGCCAAAATCAGATCTACTTTGTCTTTATATTCTGTATCGAGCTCAGCCGCTCCGCTAAATTCACGCGTCTTAGTAACTGTCGGGGTGTCACGCATTGTGTAAAATCGGGCATTCACTTGATCAAGAATTTTGTTCCCCCTCACCAAATCAAATGCCCCCATGATAGTCTTTCTATCATCTTGTCGGACAATAAGTCCCTTGGAATTAACGATTGCAAAAACCGACCCTGCACGCCTTCCACCATTTAATGCCTCGATGTAATAGATGCCTTTGGGAAGATTGAGTTCTTTTCCCTCGGCTGCATCCCTCATATCATACGACTCGACGAGTGATGATTCGGGGTATTCAAAATAGTCGGTTGTAAATGCCGCTGCGTATTCATAATACGATCCGTCTTTCTTAATTTCCGATTCCGGAATTTTATACACAAGATACTGTAATAAATCTTTCTCATTCGACTTGTAGATTCTTATCGTATGAGCGGCTATTCCCCGTCCTGCTTCAACTTGTAATTTGAATGGAACGCCTTCAGTACCGGAAATCACACGTGCCCACATGCCGTCTTTGGAAAAAGATACCTGATCGTCAGCAACAGTAGTCTGGAGCCAAAACGTTTCAGGAGAAAGAAGTGTCAGATGATTTTTACTTTGAAGACCCTGGTTGATTTCGACCAAAACAGTCGAAGAAAATGGAAAATCCTCAGCATTTCTATAATAAAATTCGCGACCATTTGACCCCTCGATCAATTGACCGTTACTGCTGGGCGTTACAGCAAGGCTGTGCTCAAGAACGTGCAAATCTATTTCATCATTAAAAACAATTCTGATTTCTGAGAGTCCTGAAAGCTCGACACTCTCGATTCTGAGAACCGTAGGTGTTTTTTTTAACTCGAGGATTGTACTGCCGTTTTGAGTGAAATACCCACGGATCAGTAATCCAATGAGCATAAGCGCTAATAATCCGATAGCTACATGAATTAATTTGATCGAGGAAAGCCGTGGCCCCATATGAGACTTAAGTTTTTGAACATGAAACTCGGTAGGCCCCTGTCCTGTCGAGTCTACACTTTGTCGATTGTTATCCTCCATACACGCTATTTACATTTAATTATAGAGTTTTTTTAAAAGGATATAATGTAGTAATTAAGACACTCTATAACTGTTTCAAAAATATATAACTACCAACTGTGATAAGAACAATAAGGAAGAAAATAATTGTCGCGATTAGAAAATATATCCGTCTTCCATCGATTGCAATAGATTCGCTTTCAGGGACTCCTGTGGAGGACGATTCAGATAAATTCCTATCAGGCATTTGAGTGTCTTTTTGGGAATTAGCTGTTTTTAGGAGAGTTTTGTTATGATGGGATTTCATCTCGAGTGTATCCCTTCAATATTTCCTTTACCATATCACTCACCTGCTTTGGGTCGTACTCACTCTTAACAATATATTTTACTGCACCCATTGATAATGCAGTCTCAGCGTCTTTTTGGCCAGCTAAATTCGTTAACATAACAACTGGAATCTTTTTAGTCGCAGAATCCTTCTTTAACTCCTCCAAAACTTCAAGTCCATTCATTTTGGGCATCATGACGTCGAGAAGAATAAGTGTAGGTTTGAAGGACTTAACTTTTTTTAGCCCCTCAGAACCGTCTGGTGCCAACTCTACTTCAAATTTCTCGAAGGCGAAGATCTTCTCATACATTCTGGACATGAGTGGATCGTCTTCTATTATTAATATTTTAGTCATACACTCCTAATTTTTAGTATAGATCTTTTTTTTGACTTCGTCAACAATCGTATTTGGCAAAATCTTATCCTTTTCCCAATATGCAAAAGCCTTATCTAATAAATATGCGTCCTTCCCTAAATACTCTGATATGTTTTGACCCAAGGCAGAATACAATCCAACCGGAATTGAGCGTGTGTCTGGGTTAGAGAGAATTTTTTTAAAAACACCTATCCCGTCTATCTTAGGAAGCATAATATCAAGAAGTATAACGTTAGGTTTGATATCGAAAGCCATGCGGAGTCCCTCATCGCCCTCATACGCTGTTATTACTGAAAAGTTTTCTCTTTCAAAAGCTCGCCTAAAGAGATCAGAAATTTCAGGCTCGTCGTCAATTATTAATATTGTATGCATATTCAGACCGGCTATGTATACGTTTTGTACTAAGTATTCCAAATCAAACGGTCTTGGGATGTCTTTTTGTCGAAGTTTTCATTTCTCAAGAATCAAATTGTAGACCTTATCCGAATTATTAATTCAAAAGCTTTTTAATCCTCTCTATAAAAAGATCGGGTCTTATATCTGACTTTACAATGTAGTCCGAAATTACAATTCCATGAATTTTACTAAGCACATTATCGGGAGACACATTTGAAAATATAACAATTTTAGAACCAAGCTTCTTTTTCTTGATAGCTTCTAAAAAGGCCAGTCCATCCATTCCGCTCATCATAAGATCCACCAGTATGAGATCGTATTTTTTTTCTTCTAATAATTCATACGCGGAACGTCCGTCTGGGGCTGTATCTACATTAAATTTCTCCATATCCATTAATTTGGAATATAAATTCTGTGTTTGGGGATTATCTTCAATGAATAATACGGACTTTGCCATAACTTTATTGTACAGGAAAAGTAACAATAAATGTCGTCCCTTTTCCAAATTCAGATTCAAAATTGATCTTTCCATTCAACATATCAACCATTTTCTTTGTGATATAGAGCCCGAGTCCGGTTCCGACTGTCTTAGGTATTGCAGTATATGAAGTGTTAAGTCTACCGAATTTTGTAAAAAGCTTGTCGTGATCTTCTTTCTTTATACCAATTCCCGTATCACTAACCTTTATTATAATATTCTTAAGCTCTTTCTTTACATCAATTGATACTATTCCTTTATTTGGAGTGAATTTAATTGCATTCCCCGCTAAATTGATAAGAATTTGGTGTATTTTCCCTTTGTCACTCGTAAATTTTGGTATTGTCTCACACTTTGAGCGCAATATAATCTTCTTATCTTTTGCGAGTGGAAAAAGCTCTGCAGACACGGCATCAATAATTCCTTTCATGTCTACCTTTTCAGAATTCAGAGACATACGTTTCATCTCAATACGGGAGACATCAAGCATATCGTTCACCAATGCAATAAGATGTTCGGTAGACTCAATTGCAATGTGCACATCCTGTTTTAATTCCTTTGGAATTTTTTTTGCATTTTGCATAAGCATCCAAAGATACCCTCGTATAATTCCAAGGGGTGTTCTCAGCTCATGTGAAGTTATAGAAATGAATTCATCTTTAACTTTATCAAGCTCCCGAAGCTTGGAATTCGCATGACGTAGATCTGCGGTTGCCTCTGCAATTTTACGCTCCAAATTGATATTGAAATTGCGTATTTCCTCATATACTTTTGCATTCTCAAGTGCGATAGCTACTTCTGCACTGAAAATCTCTATTACTTCAATATCTTCCTCGGTGTATGCCTGCCCAGTCAATTTTTCAGAAAAAACAAGTATACCGGTGGGTTTACCTTGGATTTTTAGAATTGATAGAAGAGAAATGTCGTGCCCGACAAGTATATCTTTCAATTCACCCTCATCCTGGTCTTCTTGTATTAGGATAGATTTTTCCATCCTTACAAGAAAATTAACATCGGATTCAGTCAATACTTCATGAGGCGCATAGCCAATTATATATGGCGGAAGAAGTGCATTATCTTTATCAAATACATAAAAAGCTCCCTTACCAATTTTCATTTCACCCATTATTTCAATGAGGGTTTGGGTAGTCATTTCTTCAATACCAAATTTAGTTGCAAGAACCGTAGATAATTCTGATAGTAGTTGGTTACTGTTATATGGTCTTTTATAAAAAAGCCTTTCAGTCTTTAGAGTTATGAATTTCTTAATAGGATTAAATGAAAATGCGATGAGTAAAGTAAGAGTTGTATAAATAATTATTGATGAAGATTCAATATTAATTTTTAGGACCGAGTGTGCAAACCAGTACGCTGCGACCGTATAGACTATGAGAATAAAACTAATTAATATTGTATAAGCAATAGACTTGACAAGCACTAGCTTCAAGTTCATTAATTTATGCTTAACAATTGCATAAGTTGCAAAACCTGCTAGAAAAACTGTAGTTAATGGACTGAAGGGTTGGAGAATATAATTTCCAAACTGAGGTAGTACTACATTAGAAAAGATTCCTGTTATAAAAAACAATGAAAAACCAAAAAGCAGATAGATTAACTGCTTTTTTGAAATTCCAGAGGACTTTCTGACTTTTAAAATCAAAATCACAAGCCCAAGTAGTAAATTTAAAGCAAATACAATAACCCATAATAAATATAAATCTCCGTACACAAGAATTCGCTCACTACCCTTTGCGATTTCATCTTTGTCTATTAAAGGCGTAAAAAGAGAGAGCACAACGAGCAATAGAGTCAGCAAG
>CAZBEA010000057.1:0-7395 GCA_964490835.1 uncultured Gammaproteobacteria bacterium | reverse complement strand
GATTCGATAATTTCTCGCAGATGTCGGTAGAAAAAGGTTAGAAGAAGTGTTGCGATATGTTCACCGTCGACATCGGCATCACACATGATAATAATTCTGTGGTATCGGATTTTGTCCATATTTATGGTTTCGCCAATTCCCATACCAAGTGCAATAATGAGATCTTTTAATTCTTCAAATTCCATGATCTTATCGAGTCGCGCGCGTTCGGTATTCAAAATCTTTCCTCCGAGAGGCAGAATCGCTTGATTTTTTCTATCTCTACCCTGCTTGGCCGATCCGCCTGCCGAGTCTCCCTCTACGATATAGAGTTCTGAAAATGAAGGGTTTTTTTCTTGACAATCAGCCAATTTTCCGGGTAGTGATCCTCCTTCGAAAGCACCCTTTCTAAGAATTGCCTCTTTTGCGGCGCGCGCGGCGAGTCTTGCCTTGGCAGCGAGCTGTGTTTTGCCGACAACAGCCTTTCCGATAGTAGGATTTTCTTCAAAAACCGTTTCGAGCCCCTCTTTCACAATGGATGCAACAAGCGGTTGAATTTCTGAATTCCCGAGCTTTCCTTTTGTTTGTCCCTCAAATTGGATATTATTTTGTTCCATTCGGATGGCTACAACCGCAGTCAGCCCTTCGCGTGTATCATCCCCGGTGATACCGTCATCTGCGGATTTGAAGAGCCCGATTTTTTTACCATAGTCGTTGATCGCGCGCGTAAGCGCCATCTTAAATCCTGTCACATGGGTTCCGCCATTGACTGTGTTAATAACGTTCACAAAAGACTCGAGATTCTCTGAAATTCCATCGTTATATTGAAGCGCTACTTCGACAAATACGTCGTTTGATTCTTTTGAGAAATAAATTGGCTCATGAATATTTGTTTTGTTCTCGTTTAGTTTTGAAACGAGCGACTTTATTCCTCCCTCATAATAGAGATGGGTTTCTTTAACCTTCTCTCCACGACAATCGTAAAAATGAAAATAGAGCTTGGATACAAGAAATGCTCTTTCCCGGATCATTCGCAAGATTACATGCTCGTCAAATTCAGTAGTTGTAAAGATCGAGCCGTCGGGAAAAAAGGTTACGGCAGTGCCATTTTTAAGATTAAGTGGTCTCTCCGTTGGGGAAAAAAGGTTCAGCAAAGATTCTTTGGGAGTCAGCGTCAGGAGTTCGGTTTGTGGGATACCGGTTTTGTATTCCTGGCGATATAGTTTCCCGTCGCGTCTTACTTCAACCCACATGTGTGTTGATAGTGCGTTTACAACTGACGAACCGACTCCGTGAAGACCACCGGAGATCTTATACGCTCCGCCACCGAATTTACCTCCGGCGTGTAATTTTGTCATTACCATTTCCAGCGCACTTTTTTTATATCCGGGAACTTCATCGACGGGAATTCCACGACCGTCGTCGATTACCGTAGCTGAACCGTCTTTATTGAGATAGACCCAAACATTTTTTGCCATTCCGGCAAGCGATTCGTCGACTGCATTATCAATAATTTCACGAAGTGATTCATGGAGTCCAATAGAGTCGATAGAACCAATGTACATAGCCGGACGCTTTCGTACGGGTTCTAATCCTTCAAGGACTTGGATATTTTTACCTGTATAATCTGAGGCTGATGACATCAGGGATACATAATATCAGACTTCAAGCGTAAAAGTCAAAAGAGAATGTATTACGGGGCAAATTTGATACCTTTTGAGAGCTTTTTCTCTTGGTATAATCGCTTTCATGACAAAAGAGATAGTTTTTCATGCGATTCGACATGGCCAGACAGTGTGGAATGTCGAAAAAAGGATCCAGGGGCACACCGATATTCCATTATCTGCTCGTGGATTAACCGAGGTGCATTCGCTCGGAAGAGAATTGCAGGAAAAGAAAGGAGAAATGCGACTGGATCTTATTTATTCTTCAGATTTGGCACGCGCGCTTGTGACTGCTGACGTACTATCTTACTATTTAGAATTACCCCACCGTGTTGACAGTCGTTTAAGAGAGCGACACTATGGAGAATTTGAAGGGAGAACGTGGGAAGATCTAGAGAGAGAATTTGGGCTCGATCGTATTGAGGGATATCAACCCGAGGGAGGAGAAGCGCTTGATGAATTCGATACTCGAATAAAAGGTGCTGTCACGGATATTCTTCGAATGAATCTTGGCAAAACGGTTCTTTTTGTTAGTCACGGAGGCGCAATTCGTTCGAAGCTGAAACAATTCGGAAATAATACAGGCATCGATGGTATCGGATTTGATATTAAGAATTTATCGATGCATACTTTTTCCATTCCGGAACTCGCGCTTTCTATTGGATCTGCGAAATAAGCCCGTAAATCGGTGTGATAACGGAGATAATAAGGAAAGCGATCGAAACTCCGAGCGTTATGATTAAGATTGGTTCAATCGACGTAGTCAAAGTTTTAACCTTAATGTCCAGATCGCGCTCAAAATACTCGGAAACCTTCAGAAGGCTTTCATCAATTTTTCCTGTTGACTCCCCTACTTTGGTCATTTGAATGACAATTTGCGGAAAGACATTTTGATTTTGAAACGCGTTTGAAATAGAGATACCCTTTTCAACCAGCGTCGCGGATTCGTTCATCGCTCTTTTATACCAATAATTATTCGCAACTTTTGCCGTAATTTGTAAGGCTTCGATAATAGAGGTACCGGAACTAACGAGTAAGGAAAGTGTTCGAGTAATTTCGTCCAACACTCCGAGCTCAATGATACGTCCAAATACGGGAATTTTAAGCTTTATTTTATCAATAATCTTTCGTCCATCCTCCGATTTGGATAGTCTTCTGTAGAAAAATCCCAAGGCAATGAAACCAACTATTATGATGGGAAAAAATTGTCGAGTAAAATCAGAAAGTGATAGAACAATTTTGGTTGTCGCAGGAAGTTCGAGGTTCAGATTTTCATAAAGACCGCCGAGCTGAGGAATAACAAATATATTCATGATCGCGATGACCAAGATGACACCGGTCATAATGATTGCCGGATAAAAAAGCGCCGAACGAACCCTTTTTTTGAGGTCTTCGCTCTTTTCCAAGTTGTCAGCGAGCCTTTCAAGCACTTTATCCATGAGGCCTCCTGTTTCAGCGGCTTTTATAAGTGCAACATATACTTCTGAAAACACGTCTTTATGGTTTTCAAGTGCTTGGGAGAAAGAATTTCCTTCAGAGATCCGGTCGATCAAATCGTTTACAATCGCTTGCATTTTAGGAGAATTATTTTGTTTTTTCAGAATATTTAGCGCTTCGATGAGGGTAAGTCCCGTAAGAATCATCGAGGATAATTGCCTCGTAAAAATAACGATGTCGGAAGTTCTTACTTTGTTCAGATATGACAAAGAAAAGTTCTTTTTAGCCGTAAGAGGACGGATTGAGAGGGTCGTAAGATTGTTCGCTCGAAGGTATGCAAGTATTTCTTTTTGCGAGTTGGCCTCGATTACTCCCTTCTGCTTGAGACCAGACTTATCCGTAGCAATATATGAATATTCCATTGAATTTTAGTGTATACAAAAAATAGGATTGATACAAATGGTCGCAAATTATGAAACCAATTTCATGAATGAATCGGGGCGAAGCGCGTAGGCCCGAGCTGTTTCGAGAGTTACAAGACCCTCTTTCACGAGTTCAGCAAGAGAATACTCCATCGACAGCATTCCTTGGTCGCGAGAAGTTTCGATAACGGTGTCAAGAAGATGCGTTTTACCCTCTCTGATATTGGCCCGTACAGCGCTTGTTGCAAGTAAAATTTCTGCTGCGACTACCCTTCCGCCTTCAATCTTTGGAATAAGCCGCTGCGAAACGATTCCCGCCAAAACTTCGGACAATTGAACACGGATTTGATTTTGCTGGTGTGGAGGAAAAGAATCGACAACACGATCTATACTCTGAGCTGCAGAGTTGGTGTGGAGGCTTGAAAATACCAAATGTCCGGTTTCGGCGATCGTTAGTGCCGAGGACATGCTTTCCTGGTCGCGCATCTCACCTATTACCATAACATCGGGATCTTCACGAAGTGCAGATCTGAGCGATTCGTTCCACGAATGCGTATCAAGACCTATTTCGCGCTGCGAGAAAATACTTTTGCCTTTTGGATATACATATTCGATAGGGTCTTCGACTGTTATTATATTTTCGGATCTTGTCATATTAATCTCGTTGAGCATTGCGGCAATTGTTGTCGTCTTACCGTGTCCTGTGGGTCCTGTTACGAGGACAAAACCCTGCTTAAGAGACGGGAATGTGTGGCAAATTTTGGGTAAATGGAGCTCTTCGATGGTCTTTACCTTTGGTGGCAAGAGCCTAAAAGCTCCGGCAATCGTACCACGCTGGTAGTACAGGTTGATTCGAAATCTCCCCTTGTCACCGTAATCGCCGCCCCCGTGCCCATAGGAGAAGTCGAGGCTTCTGTTGCTAACAAACAAGTCTTTTTGTCCGGCAGTCATGATTGAGAAGATGGATTGTTCGATAAGCGTCTTGGTTAGGATCGGATACGTTGCAAGGGCCAGGAGTTTGCCATCGATACGTAAAATGGGGGGATGACCCACGACCATATGAAGATCTGAAGCGTTGTTGGCAACGACTTTGTCGAACAGCTCGAGCAGTTTAACTGTTTCTGTCATATATTAATCTTGCGCGACACGGAGGATTTCGTCAATAGTCGAAATTCCCTCAATCACTTTTAGATATCCGTCTTGTTTCATCGTGATCATGCCTTCTTTCTTGGCTTGATTTTCTATAGTCGTGGCATCGGTTTTTTGCAAAATGAGATGCGAAATGTCGTTGGTGATCGGCATAACTTCAAAAATTCCTATTCTGCCTCGATATCCTGAGTGTCCGCAGACTTCGCATCCCTGACCTTTGAATAACTTTGGCTGCGTATCTTTTGGAAAAAGTGGACCTAGCGTTATCATCATTTCCCGCATAAGAGATTCGGGCATTTGGTATGACACACGGCAATCTCCGCAGATTTTTCTGGCAATACGCTGACCGACCACTGCATTTATAGTCGATGCGAGTAAAAATGCCTCAGCACCCATATCGGTAAGACGTGGGAGTGCCCCTGAAGCGGTTGAGGTGTGAAGCGTTGAGAATACCAAATGTCCGGTGAGCGCTGCCTGGATTGCAAGACCTGCCGTTTCGCTATCTCGGATTTCACCGACAAGAATAATGTTCGGGTCCTGTCGCAAAAATGACCTGAGTCCGGATGCGAAGGTGAGTCCGACATCGGGATTGACTTGTACTTGATTTGCTCCGGCAATTTGGTACTCGACCGGGTCTTCGAGTGTGAGAATGTTTACCTTTGCCGTATTGAGTTTGGAAAGAACAGAATAAAGTGTGGTAGTTTTACCGGATCCGGTTGGTCCGCAGACTATGATGATTCCATGAGGTCTGAGAATCGCCGCGTCGAGTGTTTTGAGTGCCGCGCCTCTGAGTCCTAGTTCTGAAAGTGTTGCTACCCCACCGCTTTTTTTCAAAAGTCTGAGTACGATTTTCTCTCCAAATGTTGTTGGAAGCACGCTGACACGAAGATCGACTTCCTCCTCACCGAATTTAAAATTAAAACGACCGTCTTGAGGAGTTCTGTGTTCGTCGATTTTCATGCCGGAGAGAATTTTAATTCTTGAAATAACCGCCTCACGAACACCCAGGGGAAGCGATAGTCTTTCATACAAAATACCGTCAATTCGATATCTGACCCTGACCCGTTCCTCCATCGGTTCGACATGTATATCAGATGCCCTACTCTTCATTGCGTATTCAAGAATTGTTGAAACGATTTTTGCAATCGGTGCTTCCTTGATAACTTCCGAGATACTTTGTTGGTCAAAGGTTTTAACCGCTTGAAATTTTTCAGTTTCTTTGAGCGCTTGTTTGACATCACCGATAAGCCCGAATGAATATTGAGTTCCTATTGATGCATTTATTTCAGATGGAACTCCTTGGAAAATAATGACTGTAAGGCCTGTTTTTTGTTTGACGAAATTAATTGCTTCAAGATCCAGCGGGTTGGCCATGGCCACAGAAAGTGTTTGTTTTTCTTTGTCGAATGCAAACGGAAGCAAAGAAAATCGCTCAGCGACTGCTTTGGGTATGAAGGTTAGGGCCTCAGGAGACAGGGGAAGCGTCGCAATAGATATAAATGGAACCCCGAGTAGTTTGGCGCGATATTCATAAAAAGTTTCATCGCTGACTATTTTTTGCGACAAAAGAATGTCGTCAATACTTGTGGAGCTTGTCGTACTTTGATTTTTGATGGCAGTGTACTGGTCGGGGGTTAAGTCGTGTGCTTCAAGAAGTAAATCCGCAACACTTCGCCCGTTATTTATCATTCCCTGATCCATAAGAATATTAACATCTAACGATGAGTTCTTTTATCGTAGAGAATTGAGTGTTAGAATGTCAACATGATGCGGTATTTGCTTCGGGGAGATTACGATCTACAAAAAGAATTTATTGAGTCGGTTATAAAGGAAAACAAAATTAAGAATCATTTCATAATAACTTACGATCCTCCCTTTTCTATAAAAAACGCACACGCTCTTAAAAGTCTTCTCTCCCTAGCACTCCCAAAAGGCGAAAAAAGGATGATCGTAATCCCGTCCGACATGAGCCTTGAGTCACAGAATGCAGTCCTAAAATTAATTGAGGAGTTAGACGATCAAACATACCTATATATTCGCGACATTGCAGCCGGCGAATTGCTTCCGACGATTCTCTCCAGAGTTTCGGTAATCCGTCTAAATACCAAAAAAATACTAGACCCCGAAATTGTTGGAGAATTAGCTATTTTAAATAATCCCGGTAATAATAGAGAATCGCTCATGAAATTAAGTGTATTGCTTGCAGAATATAAAAATGATGCACCCGTTCAGGTTATTTCTTATCTTCGCGAGCAGCTTTATAAAGACCCCTCAAACAAAAATATTTTGAAATTATTGCAGAATATATATGAAGATCTTGAGATATACTACAAAAATAATCTTCATAAAAGGTTCTTCTGGGATATGGTTTTACTTTCAAGCGCAAAATAGTCCTTGACAAAGTATTTTTCTTTGTGGTTCTATTAAAAGTAATGAATAAAATCCTGTCCACCGCTAAGTCTACTGTTGGATTTACACTTATCGAACTTCTTGTGGTTATTGGTATCCTTGGAATTTTAGCTGCCGCACTTGTTGCGACCATTGATCCGTTTGAGCAGTTAAAGAAGGCAAGCGATGCAAATATCGAAAACGCCGAGATTGAATTTATTAACGCTACGATTCGTTATTACACTATTAATGGAGGATTTCCGTGGTATGGAATTGATGTGGGAGGAGATGAATGTGCTGGGAATATTGCTGATGATTTGGAATATGAGTTGCCATTAACTCGTGTTTCGTCCTGG
>CAZBEA010000056.1:0-7502 GCA_964490835.1 uncultured Gammaproteobacteria bacterium | reverse complement strand
ATGGGAAGCAGCCTTCAAGGTAATATAGAGCATGACTTTAATAAAATGATACAAGAAGAGAGTCTTGTAATGAAGGGGAAGAGTCTAGGAATGTTGAATGACTACATCTACCCGTCCATATCATTTGTAAATGACGACTTTCATTCAATTATTCAAGTAGCAGATTTAATATCTACGTCTTTTAGTTTGGGCATAAGAAAAAGTATTGAGCAAACCACCTATATTTCGATTAATAAATTAAGGGAATATAGTCCATATTTAGATATCTATTGGCCCCTTGTTGTTAAAAGCTGGGAAGGAAAAGCTGACGGATGGGGAGTGAAGTTATGGAATTAAGCTTTACTGTTCACCGGCTTCGTGTTTCAAGAAATTCAAAACAAGTTCAGGAACATAGATAAATTCTTCCTTTTTGTACCCGTTCCTGATCAGCGCGTCATGAACACCCTTTGACAACACGACAGGGTAGTAGTCGTCGATTTTTCGTGATAGGGTTTGTTGTTCGGTCTGGTCTTCGAGAAGATCGTACCCGATTGTGAGAACTCCTTTTTTGGTTTTTCTTTCTTTATATTTCAATTTTTCAAGACGCGAATAAAATCGTTTTTTGTATTCTCCTTGTCCTTGCCGCGTTGCTCGGAACGCGATAGTACGTCCATCGGCAATTTTTATGATCTCCGACAAAACAATATCTGTCGGGTCGATAATTGTAACGTTGGGATATTTTCGAGCAATCGTCTCGAGCGAAATGATATCTTCTGAATTCTTGATCTTTCCGCGTCTATCTTCTGATTGGACATATGACTTGTGGAATTTGTCTCCGACAATTAAAATTCTTTTCGGCTTCCATTTGTTTTTTTTCTCAATAGTCCTGATATCCTGACAAAGAATATCCAGTTTATGTGGTGAGAGATCGTATGAGGATTCGGAAGGTAGGAAAATTTGGTCGTCTTTGACCGGAAAAAATATGTATTCTCCGGTATCTTTTTGACACGTTCTGTCGATTACTTCCTCCAGGTCTTCAAAAGAAGAGTTGGCATCAAAATAGTTCCAGATATTTGTATAGCCGGGTTTTGATTGCGCTATGACAACTGCCTGGTCTGAGGCGTGGTTTGTCACGAATTGCATGCCGATAAAATCTCCGTTTCCTATAAAAAGTACCGAATGGCCACGGGAGAGATTGAGATGTGCCGTTCCGTTTTGGATTTGGTTACCCAAAACTGTTTTGGCAGCATAGACTTTATCGGTCCAGGTTTTTCTATCGATAGCATCAAATAATTTCTTAACACCCAGAAATCCAAAAGAATAGAGAATAATGTTTGGAACGTGGTATAAGATATTTGCTTTTCCAACGGGCTCTCCGATGATATCCCACATATAGTCGATTCCTGCTAAATACTCCGGTGAGAAATTGGTCCAGGATGGAAGTGATATGGCGATAGAATCAATATTCTGTGGGAAGACAGCGATAAAAAATCCTGCGGCCAAGGCCAAGGGAATTGCCGATTTCTTCAAAAAAGTGATGAATTTCGTATCATCGTCCCTCTTGTCGAAAGTGAGTAGGTACGCAATTTCCTGTGGAGACATTTTTCTCCCCGCCTCAATTTTTCGAGCAAGAAATACAAGATTTTTCTTAGTATGTCGCATATGAGCGTATTCTATATCAATTTGAAGATATTTCAAATATTAAAGAAACCATATCGATTTATTTTTTAATGAGGGAAAATTGGTTTGGGTATTAAATGCTTTATACTGGTAGCCTCACTGATATTGTGATATCGAAGATCTTATGTTCTACTTCCCTTAATTCGCGCAGAAATACTATTCTTACTACAAACTTATCGCACGTTGACTACAGTCCTATTTTGTCCTGCTATAGTTTGGGTATGCTAATGAGAGAGGAGGTGAAGAAAAGATGGCAAAGAGTAATAGAGGTTTTGCAGCAATGGACGACGACCAACAGAGAGAAATAGCCTCCAAAGGCGGTCAATCTCAAGGACAGGAAAATAATCCGGCGAATTTCGCAAATGATCCACAACGCGCAAGCGAAGCGGGCCGCAAAGGCGGTCAGGCATCACAAAGTAGTGGTAATGCTCACGAATTAACCGACGAAGAGCGAAGCGAAGGCGGCTCAATGAGCGGCGGTAATTTCGCAAATGATCCACAACGCGCAAGCGAAGCGGGTCGTAAAGGCGGACAATCCTAGCCTATATCTTGCTGTCTATTCTGGCAGCAAGAAGAATTTATCCCTCGTAATTTTTCCCAGCTTTTTACGATACATTCAAAAATATCCGTCATATTCTTGCTGCTAAAATCTAATTG
This sequence comes from uncultured Gammaproteobacteria bacterium, assembly GCA_964490835.1. Classification (GTDB taxonomy): domain Bacteria; phylum Patescibacteriota; class Microgenomatia; order Levybacterales; family GWA1-39-11; genus CAZBEA01. Next base: position 5,186 of record CAZBEA010000056.1, on the reverse strand, counting down.
CATTGTTATACTGATTTCATGAGTGATTCAGGTGTTGAAGGAATTGAGCCTATAATTGACTATACCAATCCCCGAAAGAGTAATCGCGAGTCCGTTATAGACTTCACTAAATCTCCCCAAAATAATAAAGAACCGGTGATTGATTTTACACAAGACAAAAGAAAAGGAGTAAAACATGCTCCTGACCGGAAATTGAAGGGTGTGGTTGGGGGAAATTCAGAACCTGCTTTGGCAAGAATGGCTCGGGCAAAAAGTCTTCGTCTTGCTCTGGCTGCTCTGGGTGCGGCCGGTACGATCAAGTCTTTGGCTGCTTCCGATTCAAATACAGATATAGGAGAAAGTGGCGCGATAGTTTCGCACGTTCAGCCGGAATTAAGTACAGCGCCTTTGGAGCTTGTTCGGGAAAAAGCCGGTTACTTTGACGAGATTTTCCATGATTTGGATGCTGTGGAGTATGAAAAGACGAGAGAAACTGTGGATGATTTTAAAGATAGAATTGCAGCAAAATCAAATTACGTAGAGGTTCACCGAAACATACCCTTAGAATACAGACATACGATCGAACAGACCGCCAAAATGTATGGAATTTCAATAGATACATTAATGGGGATCATTTCGGTTGAAAATGGGGGTGGTCCTGCAGTCATGAACGAAAGCTCGGGGGCTCTGGGTGTTGCACAATTTCTCCCTGACACTGTCCGTCAATACGGACTAAAGGTTAACTCTGTATTTGATGAACGTGGCAGAGCCCTTGAAAAGTATTCCTGCGGCGGGAAAATATCTAGAAGAGCACAAGAGGCTCTTTGAGGGAGATGAGGGGCTTGCGGTATGGTCGTATCATGCAGGGGTGGGAAATGTTTTTAAAGCATTGAGAGTGTACTATATGGATACGTACAAAGTTGATATTGGAGACTATGTCGGTGCGATTGTGTCTAATAATTCAGATGCGCGGGAGAAAGTCGAGAAAAAATTAGAAGAGATGATGGTAATGGACCGAACAGATGTCTCAAAGGTGTTATTCAATCAGGTGGTTCAAGAACAAGTAGTGCGACATCTTGATGATTATTCCGGAAGTTATGTTTTTGCCGTGGCTGCTGCTGCAGAGTTGTTGAAAGAGCATAATGATCAGAACAAAACACTCGCAGCCGTCCCAAGACTATTAGATAACTCTTTCCACATGCTATAATTACCTTCATGAATTTATCTGTAGGGATAGTAGGATTACCGAATGTTGGCAAGTCGACATTATTTAATGCGCTTTTGAAAAAGCAGGCTGCTTTGGCTGCAAATTATCCATTTGCAACGATTGAGCCAAATGTCGGAATTGTTCCGGTTCCAGACAATAGGATTACAACTCTTGCTGAAATTACAAAAATTGAGGAGGGAATGTCCGAGTTGCCACCTATCAAACCAGCAACGATCGAATTTGTTGATATCGCAGGTCTTGTGAAGGGCGCATCCGAGGGCGCAGGACTTGGAAATAAATTCTTGTCCCACATAAGAGAAGTAAAAGTCATCGCGCATGTTGTAAGAGATTTTGAAGATAGTAATATTATTCGTGAAGGTAGTGTCGATGCCAAGACCGATTATGAGACGATCCGGACAGAACTTATTTTGGCAGATCTCCAAACGCTGGGAAATGTAAATGAAAAAGCGCTTCGTATGGATCCTTCTAAAAAAGCAGCCGTTGAAAAGCTCACAAAAGAACTCGATTCAGGCAAAAGCGCGTACGATGTCGCGCTGACAGAAAAGGAAGCTGAAGCAATTTCTGATCTTCAGCTTTTATCAAACAAACCCGAAATTATTGCTGTTAATGTCGCAGAAACCCAGTATTCCGATACCAATTCGCCTGAGATTATCAAAAAGTTTTCTCAGGCACTTGGAATCGCCGAAGATCGGTTTGTTGTAATCTGCGCCAAGGTTGAATCCGAACTTTCAGAATTATCGGAAGAAGACCAAGGTGAATATTTGAAAGAGCTTGGAGTTAGTATCTCGGGACTTGAGCGGCTTACCCAGATTGCCTATTCTAGACTGGGTTTGATTTCCTTCCTCACTGCAGGTAGTAAAGAAGTGCGGGCATGGACAATTAGAAGAGGCGCTTCAGCCGTTGAGGCAGCAGGGGAAATTCATACAGACTTTATGGATAAATTTATTAAAGCTGAGGTTGTGGCCTACAACGATTTTGTAGAGTCCGCAGGGTGGAAAGGTGCCAGGGAACGCGGCCGAGCAGGGCTGCAAGGAAAAGAGTACATCATGCAAGATGGTGACGTCGTAGAATTCAAGATAGGGAGGTAGCGTATGACTCAGGAAGTACCAAGATTATTTGTTGATGGTTTAGGTGATTTAAATTTAGACCCTACACCTGCAAAACCTCAGGAAAGAGTGTGGAGTGCCGTTGTCCCGATAGATGCCGTCGTGCATATTGCCGGATTCATAGGTCAGCAAAGGAATTCAATCGAGTCTATCTTTGCAGAAAAGGAAATGCAATGGCAGACTGGCAGTATTTTGGATCTGGCAGTTAAAATGACCGATCTGACGGATATGCATCAGGGAATGTATGACGGGACAATGCGCGCAACAAAAAGCGACCTTTTGCTCCTCAGAGATATTAAAAGACACACATCTCATCTTGATATTTCAAAGCGCGAGAGAGAACTTTTCGAAAGAAGCTATAGAGACATTATTAGACCATTTAGGAAAGAGTTTCTAAAGGAGCGAAAGCCAAGCAATACTCGTGTATGGCTTGAAGTGATGAACCCATTTAACGGTCTGAATTCGGTAGAAAAACACCCAGAGTAATTTCACCGTATTGACAGACATTTTAAATACCCATACGATAAATTCGTGTTTACATTTCTCGAGAGGAGGTGACTTTTATGGCAACAGCAAAAGCAAACAACGACGTAACAATGGCGGTTTTGGCTTATTTCATTTTTTTCCTTCCACTCATTGCTGCTAAAGATTCAAAACTGGCAATGTTCCATGCAAATCAATCATTGGTCTTATTACTCGCATGGGTTGGCTCCTGGGTTGTTGGGATGATTCCTTTCGTAGGGATTCTCTCAATGTTCATAGGGCTTGGGATTTTTGTTCTGTGGATTCTTGGAGTAGTCCAAGCGGCACAAGGACAAATGAAACCCCTACCTTTAATTGGAACAATTAAAATTCTGAAATAATTTTAAGTCAATTACTTGAGTTATTTTATTATTTTGGTATAAAATTCATTTCAATATGGATTGTGTATTTTGTAAGATAGTACGAGGAGAGATTCCGAAGGAATTTAAGTATCAGGATGATCATATCGTCGCATTTGACGATCTTCATCCCGTGGCGCCTGTCCATCTTTTGATTATTCCCAGACAACACATCGCCGATTTTTTTCATTTGAAAGACCAGGAAATCCAAAAAGCGCTTATAGGTGCGATTCACCATCTTATTGAGGAGACCGGGCTTGATAAAAAGGGATATCGTATAGAAGTAAACGGGGGAGGCGCACAGGACGTATTTCATCTTCACTTTCACCTCTTCGGGCCGCGAAAAAGCGGAGCAGCTCGTTAAAGCAATTCAACCTATAATCTAAACATTCCACTTCTTTTTTAAACTCGGTTGTACTATAATTACACTAGTTTCTATTTGAAGGGGGGTGTTTTATTTTTATGGTATTTGTAAAAAAACAACCGGGTGAATCAACCGACGCTATGATTAAAAAATTCTCTCGCAAAGTAATGAGCGAGGGGGTTATTCATGAGATGAAAAAGCGCGAATTTTATCTCAAGCCTTCACTTGCAAAAAAATTTAGAAAAGAACTTGCTCGAAAGTTCGCAAAGCAATTGAATGGATAATCAAATCTCAGGTGGAACAATAACTGTCCCGATTTATGTTGAATCACGCTACAAAGTCAGACGACGCCTTATAAAAAGAACAGTAGAAGATACTATTCGTAAAAATGGCGTAGTAGGCGATGCGGAAGTCAGCATTGCTATCGTTGGAGATCGAAAGATGCGCGCGATGAATAAAAAATTCCGCGGGCTTGACCAAACGACGAATGTTCTTTCTTTTTCTCAAGTCGAGGGCGAGACTACCCCGCTGCCCGACGGAAAACTATTCTTGGGAGATGTGATTGTTTCATATCCGGTGGTGATCATTGAAGCTGCTCGTGAGAACATGTTAATCGACGATAAGATAAACGAGCTTGTCGAACACGGTGTTATGCACCTTCTTGGACACCACCATAGATAGTTGAAAACAAATTCTAATTTCTAAGCACTAAATTCTAATTAATAATCAAAATTAATTTACAAAAATTTAGAATTTAGAAATTCGAAGTTAGTAATTTGAGCGAAGCGATGTATGGTTTTTTATAGAAAATATCGGCCACAAACAATTTCAGATCTTGATATTGCCTCTGTTCGCGAGCGTCTCACCTCAATTCTCTCATCAAAAGACATTCCTCATGCATTTCTTTTTACAGGTCCAAAAGGGCTTGGTAAGACTTCGAGCGCAAGAATTCTGGCCAAAGCGATTAATTGTGAGAAGAGAGAGACTGGGGAAATTGAGCCATGTAATACATGCGATATGTGTACTTCGATTACTGACGGTTCAAATATCGATGTCATTGAGATTGATGCCGCATCAAACCGCGGAATCGATGAAATTCGAGATTTACGTGAGCGTGTAAAATACGCGCCGGCCAAGGCGAATAAAAAAATCTACATCATCGACGAAGTCCATATGCTCACAAATGAAGCATTTAACGCGCTCCTCAAGACTCTTGAAGAGCCTCCGCTTCATGTTGTTTTTGTGCTTTGTACCACAGAACTCACTAAAGTCCCCGAGACGATAATTTCCAGGTCTTTTCAAGTTCAATTTAGTTTTCCTACAAAAGAGGAAAGTTTTCGTTCGATTAAGCGTGTTTTGAACGGTGAGCACTTGAGTGTGGAGGATGGAGTTATAGAAACCATTTACAAACGAGCCGGAGGTTCTTTTCGTGATGCGGCAAAGATAGTCGAGGAATTATCGCTTTCTTCAAAAGACGGAAAACTTACAAACGAATTACTAGAAAAAGTATATTCAATTGCAAGTATTTCAGATGGAATCAAGGATCTGGTCGGTCACATGTCTCAAAAAGATATGGCTTCGGCTTTTCTGGTTTTGGGACAATTTAATGAGAAGGGGTTGGATTTTAA
>CAZBEA010000055.1:0-7556 GCA_964490835.1 uncultured Gammaproteobacteria bacterium | reverse complement strand
GGGCGACTCACATTCACTCCCGACCTGAGGCGACCGAAACTATACCGGTCGCCTCTTTACTTTTTCCACAATCCCCATCCTTATATTGACAACTGTGTGATTTAATATATAATTCATCTCATAATATGGGATTTTCCGAAAGATTACGTGGCATACAGAGACAAGTTGACTTGCAGAAAGCTACGGATGCTGAGACTGAGAGGCAAAGAATAGAAGCAGAAAAGAGGAGAGCCCAGGAGGAGAGAAAAAGAAATCCTAAGAAAGCGGAAGAAGAATTTCTCACAAGAATTCTAGGTATGGCACGTACGTTTCATGAAAAAGCAGATGTGCCCCGCATAATTGCTGATGTACAGAGGGAAACGGGATTCCAAGTGACATTTTTAGGAGGAGTAAAACCCGTAGTGACATATATACATCAACGTTCTGGTGAGAGGGCATTTTCCTCGGTTACAAATGCGTTTTTATACGGATATTCGATTTGGCTTCAGAATGATAAATATGGTAAAGATATGGCTTATGTCGGATTCAGCAGAATGGAATGGAAAGATTTTAAGTGGAAACAGAAAAATGATTTCGGGAATAGATATTCAAACGCATTTGATAAATTTACTATTGGCAGAGTCTTTGTTGATTCTGCTGCTCCCAATGGTATTCTCAGTGGCGCAATTTTGGACGGTCATAAAATTCTAGATCTTGCCGATACAAGTGGATGGCACTCTGACTATGTAGCTCATAATTTATTGCAAAATGCTGTTAATAATGTAACTCCTGCGGTTACACAAGAGATCGAAACAAAGCTCCTTGCAACTCTTGAAGCGCCAAGGCCAGATCATCCTCGGGTTGAAGTCGAAGACTGGTAAAATACAGAGTTATTAAACTTGATTTTATCTCATAGTTTTGTTATAATCCACCGTTATGGTTTCGCAAAAAAGCACTTTTTCTCAGTTCGACACGATTGTAGTTCTGGGGAAAAACCACAACGTTTTTTGGGGGAAAGACAAAATCGCCAAAGACCGTTTTAATCTATCACCATACTCAAAAATAAATGTACTTGCTGCCGGAGCTTTGTATTCTCGTGGTTTCACAAAATGTGTAATTTTCTCAGGCGGTGTAACCTCGGGCGAGGACATCGCGTCTGAGGCTGAGGCTATGAAAAAATACCTGAGAACCAGATTCGACGAAGTTCAGGTTCCTGACAGAAAGATACTTCTTGAAGCTCGATCTATCAATACAAAAGAAAATGCCCGTTTTACGGGTCGAATTGTGAAAGAATACGGTTTTAAAAAAATCGGGCTTTTGACTGTTGGATTCCATTCAAAACGCGCCGAGAAATTCTTCAGGGATGAGGGAATGCGTGTGACTGTTCTTCATGCAGAGGATATTATTAGAGAATACGTGCAGGAGTACAAACCGTTCTTGACTCGTCATATGCGGACGCGAACTGTCAGGATTGAAGCCATGAAAGAGAAAGTAGCCTCAAATCTCACTAAAATTGACAGGAAAAATGTTCTGTTTGGTACACTAACTCGCTTCACAAGGGGATAGATCCGTAGTATTATTGAACATTGTATGACGCAAGAAAGACCGAATTTCGGCAACCCCATACCAAGAACAAATCTATACGGTGAGCCTCATGAGCCATATCCCGAATCGTCGCGTGTTATGATGGTCGTCGGTGATGGAATGCAGAGTCGCCGTGAATTCCCCACGATGAGAAAATCTTTTAACTTCGGGGACGGTCGAGAATTTCTGACTCCTGAGTCTGAAAGAATTGCTCGTATAGCAGCCACTCGAGTTTTGAAGAATGTCGAACATCGAGTGAGAATGGAATCTCTTGGGTATGGTTTGAAATCTCCAATACGCGATATATTGCGCGATGAATTGCAGCCTTTGGTCCCAAGATCACGTATTGCGATTGGCGATACGGTGATTATTCTAGGTCCGCATTCGGGATACGCAAATCCGGCCGAATCGTACGCTCTTTTTGCCGGGATGCTCGGAGCCGTTCCGGATCTTGCAAAGCTGCGAGGGGTTGATGTTCACCTCGAAGACAACGATAGACCGAGTATCTACTCGAGCATGGAATTTGCGAAGAGGGTAATTGATACCGATATTCTCGGTCGAGGTTCAGACGTAGAATCGGTGACGCTTGTCTGCCCGCGCCGTCAAAATGAAATTCTTTCCAAAACTGCTCAAAGAAGTGGTATTCGGATAGACTTTGTCCACAATCTCTAAACCGCAAGAACTGATCGGGTGTGTCGTAGAAATCCTCTATTAAGCGGAAACCCGGTGTGACTGGCGTTAATTTCAACATTGGTTGCGTCCGGTCTTTGGGCATACAGGTAATTTACGACAGGATCAGATTTTGAATACGCACATATCATTTCACCTTCTTCCCGCGGAGCGGGCAAGTGCGTAAATGCGAGGCGAGTCATGTCTGCAAATTCCGGATCGCTTCTCATTGTTCTTACGGCACTCGCGGTAACGAGTCTGTTCCCTTCATCGCCAACAGGTATAAATGGGAATGCGACAGGACTGCCTGCGGTGATGACCTGTTTTATGACTCGTGTACCCTCGCTTTCATTTATATCCGACTGCAAAATGGCTCCGATTAGCCCACCTGCGCTATGCCCTAAGACTGTTACCGGTTCACCTGTTTTATCGGCTATTCGAAGCACCGAATCACGCGCTTCATCATATGTTCTTTTCTGAATAGTGTTTCGTCCTGAAATTGCATACTTTGGTTCATGCCCCATCGCTTTTAAGAATCCTCCGAGTTCAAAAAGCGATAGGTTATTTGCCGTATATCCCGGAATAAGAACGACGGTCTGTGATTCACGAGGTGGTGAATGCTCCCACGTCATAAAATCTTGATACGCTTGCATCCGTTCGATCATTGCCCTTTGCATGTCTAGTACTAAGTGTTGCGTAGAAAAAAACATTTCAAAAGGATTAAAGGGTTCAGGGTTTTCCGGTTCTGCAAAAAATTGAAAATACTCTTCTGAAGAGACAGCAGGGCGGGGAGATAATTCTGCTACGGCGCTCACGGCTCTATCTTGAGTTTGCACCCCCAAGCACCCCTTGTCAATGGGTATTACACATTACAGTTTAGGATTTGGGGAGTAATGTACTATAATATCGCGCACCAGTGTTCACAAACGCGGCGATTCGCCGCGCGGAGATCGCTCGTTACCAATTCGTGATGAAAGGAGGCCTGAAAAATGGCCGATTACTATCCTAGAGCACACCCCGGGTGTGGAGGAGAAGTTCAACCGTGGGTTGAAGGGTTTGGTAAGTGCGCCACGTGTGGCGTACAAATCGAGCCGTCGCCCGCACCGGACCCTGCGTGGAATGGGCACATCGTGATAACGGTGCCTGTTGTTCCACCGGGGATTCTCGACGTCGTCAGGCGATTCAACGCTTCCCAAGAAGCGTCCGCAAGTGAGTCAGCATCAGTGCTTGATATCCTTCGGGAAATCGACGCCCAAAATGAGGAGGGACGCGCGCGTGGAACCAATTAAGCCAAGGCAGATCACCTGGAGTTATCCGGAGATTACGTCCGAACGTACAGCTTCCACGCTCGTACCATTCCGTCGTCGCGAGATCACGCCGATCGCCTCACGCATCAGCAACAGGCCAGACGACATCAAACAGACCAACCCCTCGCCACCAATCGGAGTCGTCGCCATTTGGCGACATCCTCGATGGAATCTGGCGACAGAGTAGGTCAAGAACAAGGGAGGTAGTCCATGTTTGAGGCGCCAGCCGCGCCGCCGCCCGTCAGGGTGACCCCCCTGACATTGCCCGGGGTTCTTCCCGGTCGACGAAACCCGTTTGATCCGGGTGAGATATCGCCCCTTCCGGGGGACCCTAACCGCGGTCCTGCATGGACCGAAGACGAACCGCGCAGGCGACCACCGAGGAGGGAATTCTGAGATGGGTCTGACCCTTCCGAAAGAGTGCCGGAAGTGCAGAAGTGTACTTCTGACAGTCAAGACGATGCGGGGCGCAACTGTCCCCTTCTGCGTGATCTGCGGGCAGCGCCCGCCGAGACGCGTGCGAAAGCGAAGAAAGGAGGGCAACTGATGCCGGCTTTCCAGTCGGCTCCGCCGAAGAACTGCCCAAAATGCAGTGGCATCATTGTCGTCGAACACGACTGGCACGGAACGTATGGCGAGTGCATCATGTGCGGATACGTGCATGAGGTACTTACCTCACCGCCGGTCGACACAGCAGCCGAGGAAGCAGCGCTTCCTCAGAGGCAAAGGAGGCGCCGTCCGTCACATGCCGGGAAGCGACTCTAAGCGGTCGCATCATCTTCATCACGAACTAGCTCCGCCCCGATCTAATCGGGGCGGAGCACCACCCAAACTATTTCAAACTAGATCTATTAACTTTTCATAGCAATTCACCGCGAGCATAAAAAGTCCCATAACTTTGTAAGAAAATGATTTTTTGGATACAAAATTTAGCATACGTTTTGTGAAAATAGACACATAATAAAAGTGACTTACTAATGCATTAATTGATGCTATTTTGTATCAGTTGACGGTCTAGGCATGACACACACTATAATGACTACATTCTTTCTTTTTCCAGACCATCTGGACACTCTGGTGCACAATGGTCAGGGAAAGATGGTAATGCCACGATCCCGGGGGCTTGCCCACCCGGGAAATCGGCGAAACAGGTAGAAGTGCGTTTTGTGTACGGCGAGCTTGATACACAAATCAGTGTGAACAAATTGTAAGTTGTCGTTATTTTTTGTTCTATGAGTACTTTCTGCCCGGAAAATTACAATCGATATTATTTAAAAAACCAGCCATAGTTGCGCTGGTTTTTTTGTGGTAAAAAAAATGGCCGGAGTAAAGGTGCCTACTCCTTCACTCCGACCTACGATGGCACATTCAGTGTCTTTGAATTTTATAAAAATGTCAAGCTACTGAATCTGCAACGTATATACATAACAATGAAAACTGTCCAAAAACTATCAAACAAAACTGTTACGGTGTTACACCCATTACTTGTTTTGACCGCTTTTACTCTAATGTTATTCTCTATTTTTCTTGTGATATCTTCGAGATCCGATATTATCGGAGGTTGGAAGTCATTTGTGGTAACAAGTGATTCGATGAAACCGTATTTTAGTAGGGGAAGCATTCTTTTTACCCAAAAATCCAGTCAGTATCTTCCAGGTGATATTATTTCCTTCACATACGAAAGTCAAAGTGTCACCCACAGAATAACAGAAGTCTATGAATCAATTGATGGTCAGATCTATTTTCAGACGAAGGGTGATGGGAATAAATATGCGGATGAAATTTTGGTGCCGGCAAGTTCTGTAATAGGAAAAATGAGGTTTGAAATTCCTCAGGTTGGAAATCTCGTTTTGCACCTTAAGACTATCAATGGATTTATGACTTTTATTGTTCTTCCATCGCTTGCATTTATAGGGCTTGAGATATGGGCGATGAGTAGAAATTTAAAAAGCAAGAAAGACAGTATTTCAATAATTACACCCCAACAAGAAATTAGATCGATACAAATAATTTTGAATTCTTAAATTGAAGTGTGGGGAGGAGGTGAAAATATAATGAATATTAAAAAAATTGCTATTGGGGTCTCGACAATTCTTGTTATCGGTGCATCATCGATACTACCGACTTTTGCAGCTACAACTATTGTGGTGACACCAGGAGATATGGCACTAAACATTGGGGATGTTGTTTCAGATCCGACAAAATGGTTTTTTTACAATGATGAAACTGATGTAATTGATAATACATTAGGTTCATTTGTCTTGGGCCCAAATACTCCTCCTGCGGGGTCTGATAGTGTACAGATAAGTGTAGTTGGTACACAGCGACGTAATCTGGCTACATACCAATTCAGCGGTACAGAACTATCCGACATCACAGATTTGAGATTTAGCACCTACAATCCTTCAGCTGGAAATGGTGGAAGTGCAAATAGATCAGGATATCTAAATTTCAATGTTGATTTTAATGGGTCTGATGCTTGGCAAAGAAGACTCGTATTTCTGCCAAGCGCAAACGGAACAGTTTCACAAGACGGATGGAAAGAGTGGGATGCAATTAATGGAGGAGATGCACTTTGGACTTGGTCAGGATTTGTCTCAAATGGAAATAAATGGCCGGATAATAATACAAATGAGTATCGGGCATGGGGAGAAATTGTAAGTGCTTTTCCAGGGATTCGCATAAGAGTTACTGATTCATGGTTAGGTATAAGAGTAGGTGAACCATATGCGGACGGTTATACAGAAAACATTGATGCATTTAAGTTCGGAACTGAACAAAATGGGACAACTACTTTTGACTTTGAACTCATAGCACCAACTCCTACCGCAACTCCAACTCCAAATCCGTTTGCCATTCCAGCAGAATGTCAAGGTATCGCGGGTCTAGGAGCTCCAATAATTGGTACGTCAAAGAGTGAAACTTTGAATGGGACCAATGGAAGCGATCTCATTTTTGCCATGGGTGGCAGCGATAAAGTTGTTGGAAATGGCGGAGATGATTGTATAGTTGGCGGTCCGGGAAGTGATAAATTGCTTGGGAATAACGGCGCCGATGTAATACTTGGCGGACCAGGAGCCGATTCGATTGAAGGAAATAATGGAACGGATACGCTCTATGGCCAAGCAGACGCCGATAGCCTCAAGGGAGGCGGAGATAACGATACTCTCATCGGTGGTGCCGGATACGATTCGGCCCGCGGAGAGGGTCAGACTGATACTTGTGATGCAGAGACAGAATTAACCTGTGAACTCTAATTCACAAATTAACTTTACGGTTTTGTCTATGTGAATTGTTGTCCATAGACAAGGAAAAAATATACTTTGAAAGGAGGTGAAATAAAATATGACAAATTTAAAAACAAAAATTACTGCAGGACTGTCCGCTGCAGCAATGCTGGGGACACTCGTTGCTCCGGTTGCTTTTGCGGATAACACAGTTGTCATTTCAGGCAACGGTTCAGATTCAAATAACACTGCAAATATCACTAACGAACAGAGTAGTGAGATTGTGCAGAAAAATAAAACCGAGGTCGGTTTTGTCGTCAATGTCACTTCTAATACCGGAGGAAATAAAGCCAACGGTAATACAGGAGACGGAGATGTATCGATCGATACGGGTAACATCACAAACACTATTTCATTGGGCGTAACCGGTGGTTCTAACACCGCTACCGCACCTAATTGTGGTTGTGATCTGGGTGACTCCGATATCAAAATTAAAGGTAACGGAGAAGATTCGACCAATAAATCAACAGTTAAAAACACCAAATCAAGTTCTGTAAAACAAAAGAACAAGACAAGTGTTGGAGCTTCAGTTACTGTCAAGTCTAAGACTGGCAAGAACAAAGCAAATAACAACACCGGTTCTGGTGAAGTTAGTGTAGATACTGGTACAACTACAACAACAGTTAGTGGTTCAGTAACAGGTAATACCAATACACTTAACTAATTATGTTCAAAGTATTCCTGCCCCGGGCATTTGATCTCGGGGCAGGATACAAAAAAAGGTAAAGAT
>CAZBEA010000054.1:0-7670 GCA_964490835.1 uncultured Gammaproteobacteria bacterium | reverse complement strand
TCGCCTGTTTCGTCTCTGACCTCTTTGAATAATTTGTTGTTTTGCTCCAAGACTCTTGTCGTAAAAAGAATTCCATTTAAATGATCAAGTTCGTGTTGAATAACAGTTGCAATGAATCCTTCAAAATCCTCTGTGAATTGTCGTCCTGTTTCGTCTTGGTATTGAAGAGTTAAGGAATTTGCTCTTGCAACATGTCCCCAGATCCGGGGAATTGAAAGACATCCCTCTAGTAATTTATTTTTTGTCGTCTTTGATTTGGGAATAATAATTTTGTCCTGTCTTAAAATTTTGGGATTAATGAAAATTTTTGTTGGGCCTTTTGGATCCGGTTTGGCAAGAAATAGTTTTATAGATAAGTCGACTTGAGGTGCTGCAAGTCCGACACCTTCGGGGTCGAGCGTTGCATCAAGAGTCTTTTGCATTTCTTCGATAGTGGTTTGCAACTTTTTATCAAAGCGCTTTATAGATTTGGCCTCTTTTTTTAGAGTGGCGTGAGGAGTTGTGATAATTTGATACATGAGCATTATTATAGCATGGAGAACTCAAATTAAGACTCTTCAGTTGCCGGGTCTTTTGCTACCCAAATACTTGCAACCCATATGAGAAAAAGGGAAATGGGAATTTGTATTAAGAGCAATTTCGGATGGTACTCCATAAGAAATATTCCCAGCATTGAGGAAACTGACAGAAATCCAAGATAAAATTCTTTTTTGAATGTTTGCGCTAACTTAAAAACTCCGAGAATTAACATAATAAATGCAGGATACGAATACCGAAGGCTTGAAACCATAATCCATTCTTGCTCGGATGTCGGATAGAAGAAATAAAGAGCGAACAAAATTATTCCGATAAGAAAAATTCGATTCATGATTTTTAGATCCTTTTTTCCTATCGATTTGTAACTGATTTTTAACAATAATTTTCTTGTTATAAAAAGAATTGAGAGAGGAACTACAAAAATCCAAATTTTATATTCACTGAAAAATGCGTTGAGCATTGTTACCGGATGGTCGAGTGTTACATTGCCGACTCTCATGCCGCCGAAAATTTCGCGTCCCGGGAATCCTAAAATCGGCAATGGATAGAATGGATTTCCCATCAAGAAAAAATTTCTCATGTACCAAAACAGACCAAAAATAGAAAAAGGAATAACAAAAATAACAAAATTTCGTACACTCAATTTTTGCAAAATATTTTTTCCATAGAAGATAATCAACGGCAGTAAAAATGAAATTGTTGTATATTTTGAACCTATTAACAAACCAGTGAACAACCCAAGAAAGAAAAAGTGTTGTTTTTTACCCGTTGGTTTTTCTAGAAAAATTAGTAAAAGCAGGAAAAAATTTGCGACCCAAACATCTATTGTTACTTGATTCAGCCAACGCAAAATTATATTTAACGTGATAATTGTTAATGCAAATAAAAGTGAAAGATCCCGACGAATATCAAAAACGCGTGCTAGTTTTATCAGTACAAAAAATAGGATTCCGGTCGCGAAGAAATTGGAGAATACAAGGGGAATTTTAAATAAAATAAAAAGCGAATTAATCATTTCCCCAGACCCAGGATAGTACCATTGCGGCATTTTAAAATTATCCCCCGTCAGAAATGAACCATTTAAAATACTTTTTGCAATCGGGATATGATAGTCCCAGCTATCACCCGGTGGAACCATAGAGTGAATACCGTAATAGTACGCAAAATATACGTAATAATAAACCGCACAAATGATGCCCAAAAAAACAAACGCCTTAACCGAGGTATTCATTTCAAAATATGAGAGGCAGGTTATTCTTCGACTGTAACACTTTTATCACCGGTAATGCTATCAAGAAGTTCTTGCGATTGAGGATCTTCTTTCGGTCCTGCAATATTTTTCAGCGTGAATTCTAGAGACTCGCGAGCTTTTTGAAGATATGTGGCTTTATCTTCAGCAGAGACGTTGGTCTGTTCTGACATGAATTTATAAAATGTTCCGAGGTAAAAATACGCATCACGGTAGTTCGGTCGCAAGGTCCTGGCTTTTTCCAACTGCTGTATGGCACCATTCATATCTCCTTTTTGAGCGAGAAATAGTGCAAGATTGAGAACGTTTTTTGCGTCTGTCGGAGCGAGCTCTATTCCCTTTTGAAGTGACCCAATCGCTGCATCAAGATAGCTTGGGTCGATCTCCGAGATGCTGTAGAGAACTCGAGTTCTTGATTTATGAAAGACTACATTATTGGGATATTTGGTAACTAACTCATCGGAAAGCGTTTTGGCTGTTGCAGCGAGTTGTTGGGCTTGTGGAAGCTGGTTTTGTGTCGCGTATAAGAGCGAAAGAGTTGCAAGATTTATCGAATATTCATCCTTAAAAACGGGTTCTCCGGGTCGCATTTCAACAGCTTTTTGCAGATGCTGGAATGCTCCTGTATAGTCTCCGGCACGGTTGAGGTTATACCCCAGCGCGTATTTTGTGTCAGCCATCCATGCGCGCAACAACTGATATTCAAAAAATAGAGTAATAAGTCCTAAAATAACGATGAATGTTTTTTGCACACCGGAGGTTACATTGGATCCGGATTTTCCAAATATCCAAACCCATTCTTTTTTCGGTAAGCTGTTTTGATAAATAAAGAAAAGAAGCGGAATAAAGAAGAGATACAGATTACCAATTACGACAGAGAATCCAAAGAAATTTGATATGTGTGTGCCGGTGAATGCGCCGACTAGGGCGACTGCGATATACGAATACGATTGTGATCGTGTCAAAAGGTTTTTAATCGCCAAAATGTAGAAAAGAATAATAAAAGCCATATACGATCCAAATCCCAAAATTCCTGTTGTCGCAAGATAATTCAAAAATTCATTGTGAGCTTTGTTGTAAAGATAATCCCACTCAGTCGTTAAATTGTGTTCTTGAGGTTTGACTTTGTAATATGCATAGGCAAAGGTTTCGGGTCCTGATCCAAAGAGGGGGTACATTTTGAATAGATCAAATGCACCACGCCAGACAAAAGTTCTAATGCGACCGCTATCGGATCCTCCAAACGGAGCACCTGTTGGTGCAGTTTCTTCAGCTGTTGGAGCCGTGGTTGTAGGAGTAGTCGACTCATTCTTGGATTCTTGTTTTTGAGCTCGAGAATTTTCCATAATTCCTACAATCGAATACTTTTTGAATTCGGTAATGTGGTGTCCGAGTAAAAAGGTCATGACAACAAGTAGAATTCCCACAGCTCCAAAGAATTGGAACGAGCGCGTTTTAAAAATCTGGGCTGGAGTTTTTTTACGTCTTAAGAACGGGAGCGCTGTGAATAAAATTCCCGATACCCCCATTCCAATCCAGAATCCTAAGAATCCCGATCTTGAATTGCTCCAGATTAGGCACGTGTACATCAGAGCAATACTAAGAATAAGAATAATTTTGACTAGTAACGGTCTACGTAAAAGTGCCTCCGGAATTTCTTTTTGAATTGAGAGCGGTTTGAATAATGTTAAGAACAGGCCGATTGTTGATGGTACCAGGACTATGAGAAATGCAGCAAGCCAATTTGGCTGTCCCAGGGTAGAAAACATTCTGACCTGGGGTTGAAAAGCATAGGTCCAGCAGACGTCTGAAAGTTCACCTCTAAAAACATAACAGGTTAAATCCTTTCCGAAATGGGAAGGAAATCCCCACAGACTTACCGCAATCCCCGAAAGAATACAAATAAGTAAGAATTTAGTTGTTCGTAATAAATCCTGCCCGTCTTTTTTCAGAACATTGCTCGCAAACGCATAGTACAAAAATGTATATGTGAGCATCGAAAGCAAGCCCCCATTAAATCGTGAATAATAACCCCACCACGAAACGTGCCGGTCCATCGAAAATAGCGTTGATAAGATGTGGGCAACAAGTAGAAGGAGTATTGGAATATCAAGTGGGGTCCTTTGTATAACAAGCCGCCTCTCAAGTATTACCCTCATGCCCCACAGAAAAAATATAACAAGAGCCGCTCCCCACAAAAACCAAATCTTGTTAAATTCAAACAGTTCAAATGTCGAGGGGTGCATGATGAGGGGAACGAAGAAGAAAATAGCGTAAAAACAAAACACAATCGCTTTGTGGATTTTATTAAGAAGTCGCTCCATATTGTATTGATACAGTTTAACAACTAGCTATTTAAAGGGCAAGGGTATTTACCTGTTCAGATTTTATTTCGAGCTTAAATCTGATATAGTTGAGGGTAGCCTTTTTGAGGTAGGGTTTTGTATGTTTGATCGATTTTTTTCATTATTTTCCTACGACCTTGGGATCGACCTTGGCACCGCCAATACGCTTGTGTATATTAAGGGAAAAGGTATTGCAATTCGTGAGCCTTCGATTGTCGCCAGGCACAATAAATCCCGGCAATTTATTGCAGTCGGTACTGAAGCAAAGAAAATGCTTGGTAAGACTCCCGCTCTTATTGATGCTATAAAACCCCTTGAGCATGGTGTAATTTCGGACTTTGATGCGGCAAGTTATATGCTTCAGTATTACATTAAAAAAGTTCACGAGGTTGGAAAGACCTTGGGGCAATTTGCTCGCCCCAAAGTTGTAGTTGGAATCCCTTCCGGAATTACGGAGGTAGAAAGACGGGCAGTATGGGAAGCGGCGCTAAATGCCGGAGCCAGAGAGTGTTATTTGATCGAAGAGCCGATGGCTGCGGCGATCGGTTCAAATATTTCGGTTTTTGAACCCACAGGAGCACTCATTGTTGATATAGGAGGTGGAACGACCGAAATCGCTGTCATTTCGCTAGGGGGAATCGTTGTGAATAGGTCTCTTCGGGTTGCCGGAAATGAAATGGACAATGCAATAATCAACTACATTCGGCTTCGGCACGGACTTCTGATTGGGGAAAAAACTGCTGAAGAAATAAAATTAAAAATTGGAAGTGCTTATAAGAAACCAAAAACCACAAAACATAAAGCAAAACACGAAAATGATGATGATGAGCAGGTAGGCGAGAGAGTTGCGGTCGTGAGGGGAAGAAGTATCGAGTCCGGTCTACCAAAAAGTCTTAAGGTCTCTGAATCAGAGGTACGGGAAGCAATTGGACCGGCTATCAACGCAATTACAGAATCAATACTTGAAGTGATTGAGGAAACCCCTCCGGAACTCACGGCTGATATTTTAGAACGTGGAATTGTCCTTACCGGTGGAGGGTCATTGCTTCATGGTGTTGACGATCTAATAATTGAACGAACTAAAATTCCTGTTCTTTTATCGGCAGATCCGCTTACAACCGTAGTGCGGGGAACCGCCAGGCTCCTTGAAGATCCAAGGCTTCTCAATCAAGTAAAGGTCACCGGAGGATTAAAGTAAGTGTCTCGCGCAAGGCGTATCTATAGAAAAAAAATCGTGCGACTCATACCATATGGAGTTTTTGTTTTTATACCGGTCGTTTTTTTCTTACTTCTTATTCCCCTGATCACATCTGATAAAAAGGATAGTGAGAATGTGATTGTTTCGCCGCTGGCTTCCAACACCGGAATTCGCGCAATTGCAAATGCGATTCCGGACATTTTAACCGGAAATAAGAATGAAAAGATAAAAGAAATAATCGATGAAGAATTAAGAGGAGAAAAGGGGACATATTCGATTGTATATAAGAATTTGAAAAATGGCGATTTTTATGCCTATCAATCAGATAGGGTATACGAATCGGCAAGTCTCTACAAATTGTTCGTTATGGGAAAGACGTATGAAGCAATTCAAGCAGGTGATTTGACTCATGAGACGGTATTGAGCGACACCGTTCAAAGACTTAATGAGCGGTTTGATATCGCGTCTGATGAGGCTGAGCTGAATGAGGGATCTTTTAAAATGACAACAGATACGGCCCTCGAACAAATGATTACCATTTCTCACAACTACGCAGCGCTTCTGTTGTCGAGTACATTAAAATCATCTGTTATTAAAGAGTTCATTGCACGGAATGGTTTCGTTCACACAGACTTTGAAGCACCTCCGAAGACGACAGCTGAGGATATCGCTCTTTTCTATGAAAAATTATATAAAAAACAACTTGTTACACCTTCCGCATCGGAGGATATGATCTCTTTATTAAAAAGACAGGAGCTCAATGATAGAATTCCTAAATATCTTCCAAAGTCTATTCAAGTCGCTCACAAAACAGGAGAATTGGGTGGTGTCAAACACGATGCCGGAATCGTGTTTACACCTGAGGGGGATTATATTCTGGTTATGATGTCTGAAAGCGGTGCGCCTCAGCATGCAGCAGAAGTTGAGGCAAGAATTTCTGAAAAAATCTATAATCTTGTCGCAGAATAAGGTGATTGACAGATACGCTCAAATACGGTATCATATAAATATAGTTTTTGCGGTATTTGAAACGCGATTTGACTTTGAATTTTTACTTTTGTAATGTCCATCAAAGCACTTCATAAATAGTTTAGTAAGAAAGCACAGCTGCTTTTCTTGTTTCATCCCGCAAAATCCGCACTTTAACAACGTGATGTGAAGATATCGGGAAAGTGGTAGGAAGATACCGCTTTTTTGATATTTTTGGGAAATTTTCAATTTCCTTTACAAAAAGTCAACATAAAAGAAGCGGGATCAACCAAAAGTCTATTCAAGAACTTTATCTTGAATGAGTTTGGTATTTTTCTTTGAAAAATACCATTTTTTTGAGAGTTTGATCCTGGCTCAGGATGAACGCTGGCGGTATGCCTTAGGTATGCAAGTCGAACGAGTTCCAGCTTGCTGGAACTAGTGGCAGACGGGTGAGTAACACGTAAGAATCTACCCCAAAGTATGGAATAACTCCTCGAAAGAGGGGCTAATACCGTATGTGATGATCTAATCATTAAAGGGCTTCACGGCCCGCTATGGGAGGAGCTTGCGTCCTATCAGCTTGTTGGTGAGGTAAAAGCTCACCAAGGCTCTGACGGGTAGCTGGTCTGAGAGGACGGACAGCCACAACTGCACTGAGACACGGGCAGTACACCTACGGGTGGCAGCAACCAGGAATATTGGGCAATGGACGAAAGTCTGACCCAGCAATACCGCGTGGAGGATGACGGTTTTCGGATCGTAAACTCCTTTTGCCAAGCCCTTCACAGCTTGGAGAATAAGCCTTTACTAACTACGTGCCAGAAGTCTCGGTAATACGTGGGAGGCAAGCGTTATCCGGATTGACTGGGCGTAAAGCGTGCGTAGGCGGCTTCCTAAGTCTTTTGTTTAAAGACCAAGGCTTAACCTTGGTTTGGCAGAGATACTGGGTCGCTTGAAGATTGCTCGGGATGCTGGAACAGTTGGTGTAGCGGTGAAATGCGTTGATATCAACTGGAACACCAAAGGCGAAGGCAGGCATCTGGGGTTTTCTTGACGCTGAGGTACGAAAGCTAGGGTAGCGAAACAGATTAGAGACCTGTGTAGTCCTAGCCGTAAACTATGGACGCTAAATTCCCCTTACAAAGGGTATAAGCGTAAATTTTATGAGTAAATTCTTAGCAAGTATTGATAGTTTGAAAAAACTGATTTTTTTGTAGAGAATTTACAGGTTGATTTACTAATCTTGTACATTTTGTTGGGGGAGTTGTAAGCTAACGCGTTAAGCGTCCCGCCTGGGGAGTACGGCCGCAAGGCTAAAACTCAAAGGAATTGACGGGGACCCGCACAACCAGTGGAGCGTGTGGTTTAA
>CAZBEA010000053.1:0-7994 GCA_964490835.1 uncultured Gammaproteobacteria bacterium | reverse complement strand
CACAGGTTAAGTTGTTTGATACGGTCTTGAGGGTACAGTTGGCATAGTCAGAGAAAGTGATGATACTTGATCCACTATCGATCACAATATTCCCTGTCGTTCCCCCACCAAGAGTAAGAGTCTGTCCATTGGTAGTCGATAGGTTGCCGGTGCCCGTTATAAAAAGAGCGTTATTGCCAGAGTTGGCAGAAATTGATGCAGTAGGAACCCCTGTGTTACTGTTTGATACAGCGAATTTTGCAGTCACCGTACTGGTGCCACCGACTAGAAGGTCGAGTGTTTGATTGATGGGGTAGAGCGCGCCATTCGCAAGTACCCAGTAATTTGATCCGGCTCCTCCAACATCATCAGTGCCACACGTTATAATTCCTGAGCCATCGGTTTCAAGATTGCAACCGTTAAAACCGGTCAAAGTCATACCCGCAAATGTAGGCGAATTGGAAGTTTGCAGACTTTGGTTCAAGGTGGCATTGCCGGTGAGTGTTAAGGTATTTCCACCACCGGTAAGAGTGATATTGGATCCTGTGATGTTCAGAGTTCGTGGAGTGGTTCCTCCTGCTACGCTGAATCCGTCGGCATTTGAGGTGAGAGTGAGACCGTTATACGAAGAAACTCCACTAATTGCTTGGGAATTCCCCGTAACTGCGCCAGTTAAGGTAAAAGCTCCGATTTGGAGCGTGCCTGATGAAGAGATGGTATTTATACCTCCTCCTGAAAATGCAAGATCTGCTCCGCTTCCGGATAGCGTGAGTCCTGTTGTGCCCGAAGAAGAAATATTTCCTGTTCCATCGACCTGAAATGCGTCACCGGTTCCGGATCTTAGAATCCCACTGACGTCTAAATCATCATTTACATCAACTTCATCGGTTGCATCACTTATCGTTCCACCCGTCAGAGTAATTCCACCGGTGGCTGAAAATGCAAGGTTTCCGGTGGAGAGGTTAATGGTTCCTGTTACATCAAGATCGTCGTTGATATCAACTCCGTCAGAAGTGTCTGAGATTGTTCCACCTGCAAGAATAATTCCACCGGTAGAAGAAAATGTCAGACCAGTTGTACCACTTGTTGTTACATTTCCATTGGCATCGACCTGAAATGCATCACCTGTTCCGACGAGAAGGGTGGAGGCCAAATCGACGGCGCTTGATGCCGTAAATGTTCCGGTGACGTCAGTATTATCGTTAATTGAGACAGATCCATTGAGATCCGAGATAACACCTGCTGAAGTGATTTGGATTCCTGTTGTCCCCGAGCCAAGACTTACGGTTCCGTTAACAGTTGTGGTTCCGCTGCCGCCCGCCGGTGATATCGTTACGTTACCGGTCGATGCGTCACCTATTGTGATAGCTTGATTGCCTGTTGTTGTAATATTTCCGGTCGAAGTAACAACTAGATTTCCAGCACCACCAATAAGAATAGATGTAGGAGTGCCTGAAGCAGAATTCGTTACAGCAAATTTCGCTCCTGCGGTTGTAGTTCCCCCAACCAAGAAATCAGCAGTCGTGTTTGTGGGTGAGATGGCCCCATTCTGTAGTGTCCAATAGCTTGTTGCCGCTCCTCCTAAATTGGCCCAGGATAGACCCCCCGAACCGTCAGTAATAAGCGCATATCCCAGAGATCCCGGAGTTCCAGGCCAGGAATAGGTAACCCCATTAAATTCTGTTGTTGTGATGTTGTCAAGAGCGCCAGTTGAGGTAATTCTTGAAACACCCCCTGTTTGAAGATTACCCGACGCATTTAAATTACCGCCCGACGAAATATCTCCCGTGGCAAGAATTCCACCCACAACATGAAGTTTGGTAGTGGGCGTATCAGTCCCGATACCGACGGAATACGTATCGTCTTCAAGACTTATAACGTCATCTTGAAAAGCCCATCCTTGCGCGGTGGGATTGTCGTCAGCCCCCTCACCGGTTATAGTAAGTTTTTTATTTGTAGTATCTAAGGATAGAGTAATGTTATCGCCCGCAGCAAATTCGAAAGTATCGGTGTTGGTGGCAGCATCTAAAGTGGCATTACCAACTTTGATAGTTTTAAAAATTTCTTGCTGACTCCCAGGATCTGTATTAGTAACTATAAGATCTTGTTCGCCTGAAACATAGATACCACCACCACCTCTAACGCTATAGATAAGATTCGAAGCGGTTACTTGTCCGTTGCCCGCATTGATATCTGCATTTTTTGTATCGACACCGCCGGTCAGGTAAGAAATACCCTTGACTGTTAAGTCTTTTACAATCTCAATATCTTGTGTGAATAATGCAGGAATTCCTACACGAAGCGCGTAGCGAAATAATTCATGTGATCCCAGAACTGCTTCCTCCGACTCCGACATTGTAGTTGTTGTCTTGTTCTCATTCTCGGAAGTCAAAATTTTTGATCCTAAGATAACCATCAGAACAACGCTCATCATAATTACTGCGCCGTATATAAAAGGTGACTTTTTAAAACTCGAATCCGTGTTACCCACTGAAGGTCGCGATTCGGATGCTGGCATCAGTGGTTGATCTGCAGGGCTTGGTACACGTGTGATAATGGTTGGATTTGCGATCGGACGAGGTTCGACAAGAGGAGCAGGTGGTGGGGTGAATATCTGGCTCGAACCTTGAGGTGAGAATGGAGCTTGTGGTGGAGCGGATATACCATCTGGTATGACAGTTGGAATCTGAATAGGAACAAAAGCAGGAGTTTGATCAACTGGTTTAATTCGTTTGGCTTTTCGTTCTTCCTTAAGGTGGACTTTGAATGCATTTATTTGTTCGAGAGAATATCTTCTGTGAAAGCCTGTAGTTCGAGAAGGAATAAGAATTCCTTTTTCGTCCCAGCGTCTCAGAGTTTTTGTCGAAACTTTAAGTTTTAGCGCAGCTTGCTCAATTGTCAGTTCGTTTTTTTGCATTTGGACAGGTATTTGCAAAATTGGACAATTGAGTATCAAATGTCCAAGTTATTCTTATATTTAATTAGGTCATATTTTGAACCTATTGTCAATATAGAACTTGAGTGTACTATCTCATCAAAAGTTATGAAGAAGCGCGAGGCTAAATGTCCAACTTTATAAAACTTAAAGAGAATAATTTTTGCAACTTATAATAATAAAAATATAGGCATAATATACAACATATAGTTTTATAAGTCTTATAATATATTACTCTGTGCAAATAACTTATAGTTTAAAAACTTCGAAGCTAAATTTTGTTACAACTTATAATTTAAGCCTAAGCAATAATTTTATAATTAGTAATCTGGCTGAGCGTTTTCTTATCAAATTCTTACATTAGATAACTTATAATTTTTATCTCGTGGAATTTTTTGATTGTTTTTAGAATTTTATATGGGGTAAAAGGAGTAGTTATTAATATATATTCTAGGGTTATTTAATACCCCAATTATTTTTTATAATTTTTCATTTTTCAAGAGAAAATTACTTGCGAAGATTTGTTTTGTATTACTAGAATTAATAGGTTTTTTGAAATTTTTATAAATAGCGAGTTCTTCTGCGTTAAATACATTAGCAACCTAGAGTTTGGATTTTGATAATTTTTACTCAATTTTTTCGCAGTTTTACAGATTACACAGACGAAGTTAATATTAATCTAAACTTGGAATTTAGCTTCGAAATGTCCAAGTTTGCTTATTCCTTTCCCCTGTGTAATAGCTGATTTGAGCAACTAATTCTTACTTATTGCATACGAACGTATACAATAATGAAATCATATAGTTGTACAAAAGACAGAGTATAGCTTGAATTAAATTGGATTCAGCCTAGTCTCTTTTTCTTGACATGAATATACTTTCCAGTATACGCTGTGATATATGAAGCTCATCTTAAAGGTTTTTGAATTTGTTCTTGTATTTAGTGTCTCACTGCTTCTGCTATCGGTCAGCGTTTCTGCAGAGGAGGCAGGAGTTGAAGGAATTGCTAGGCCTTTCATAGGTGAGGAACAAGTTGCTGATGGAGAAATTGTTTCGTTTGATGGGAAGACGATGTCTAAAAGTAAAAAAGAATTTGACCCAAATATACATGGAGTAGCGGTCAAAGACCCGGCTCTTGCAATTATGGATCTGAATGAGCAGGATACAATGTATGTCGCAACAAGCGGTAAGGTCTTGGTAAAAGTTTCGACAGAAAAAGGAGCGATTAAAGCAAATGACTACATCACATCATCCCGCGCTCCGGGAGTTGGGGTTAGGGCGGACAAGGATGGAGTAGTTCTTGGTGTTGCTCTTGAGGAATTTAACGGTTCGGGTACCGGTTATATTCCTGTTAATGTGAGGCCTCATTTTTTAGGAACAGAGCGAAATGATGGATTTTTTAAAAGCAAAGTTTGGCCGGTTATACTTCTGGTTCTTGTTGATTTTTTGATATTCCGGTAGGCTAGCGTAGAAAGAGAAAATAGTACAGGATACTTACGACTATTCTATATATCCCAAAAAAAATAAAATTATTTGTCTGGATGTATCGAATAAGCCAGCGGATGACAAAAAGCGCACTAATAAATGACAGAAGAACCCCAAATCCTAAAAGACCAAATTGAGATCCGGTGAATCCCCTTGAAGACTGAACCAAATCAAAAAGAGTTGCAACGAGCATTGTCGGAATCGCAAGAAGAAATGAGAATTCAACCGCATCTTTTCTGTTCATTCCAAGAGCAAGTCCTCCAAAGATAGATGAGGCAGCCCTTGAAACACCCGGAATCATTGAAATTGACTGGATAAGTCCAATAAGAAAGGCATTTTTGTAACTGAGATTATTAAGATTTGTCCCGTTATTACTTGCTTTTTTGAAGACAAATAATTCAAGCAGAATAACAACTATTCCGCCAACAAAAAGCGTTACAACGGGAACTAGCGGATCGTTAAAAAGCAGTTTGATTCTGTCATAGAGAAAGAATCCGATAACCCCCGTCGGGATAAAAGCAAGACTTGCTTTGTAGAGAATTGAAATCTGAGAGCGAATTCTATTGAAATAAAGGACGATGACAGCACCAATTGCACCCAGCTGTATGACGACCTCAAATGTAGAAAGAAATTCTGAAGGTTGTATCCCGAGGATGTGTGAAGTGAGAATAAGATGCGCAGTCGAGGAAATAGGGAGAAATTCAGTAATACCTTCGACAATGGAAAGAATGAATGCATCAAAAATATTCACAATTCTATACTACACAAAAATTAATACACTATGCTGCCTGAATTCGTCCGAGGCCACGAGTTAGTGCAAGATTGAGAAGAACTTGTTGGGCGACCGCATCCGGGTCGACTGTGTATCTGTCTAGTACGCCCACATTTTTATATGTTGTTTGCATAAACTTCCCCATCCCTTTTCTAATTCCCAATAAATTTTTATACCTGTTGGAATAGAGATTCACGCTTCCACCTTCTGTTGGCACATACCCAAGACTTGTTGCAAAATCTTCTCCGACCTCATATATTTTTGCTCCTTTTGTGGGTATAACAGATTCGCGCGTAGCTCCACGCACGAGTATGCCGCCTGAAGTAACAATTCCACCTACTTCTGTAAATTCTACAATATCTCCCCAGCCTTGAAGTATTGCATTCTTTTCTTGAGGATCCGCCTCAAATTCTGCTAGTTGAGAGATAATTCCTTCTGCGGGGACAATTCCCCAGAGCTTTAACATGGGATGATCTCCCTCTTTTTTAACGACAATTTTGCCCAGATCGAATTCCTTTGACATATCGCCGAAATTATAGCAATTAAGATAAAAGTTTTAAAGAGATTGAGATACGAAAACGGAGAAGGTGACTGACCAGGCTGGTCAGTCAGAGCTTCTCCGTAAACGCACGCGAGATCCGCACCAGACGAGTGGGTGGCAGCATTTGCCGCCCCGGTATCCGGTGTAGATCTGAATTGTTCTTGCTAGCGGCGCGGAGGCTGGGTTTTGTCTTCCCACCAGCTCCGCTTGCGCGGCTGTTCGTACCAGGTCGAAGCCTGGCGTTTGCCGACAGTCGGTGTCCGATGGAGCACGTTGTAGATGCCCGCACCGATTAGTCCTACGAGCATAACCGCAAATAGCATTCCTGCCATTGCGATGATCCAGTCGGATGCTCCATTGCTGACGCACCCCGAGTCCTGGACGCATGTCGCAGGCGAATTGATGGCGCGTGACCGGTAAGGGTCGACGGCGACAAGACCGATGGCGATCGCGACAATGACGAGCGTGATCGCTGCGTTTTCACGCTTGTACATGTAGCCAGCGAGGCCGGCGACGGCGAGCATGATGACGGCGGGGATGACATGGATGTCCACGGTTTTTGCGTCCTCCCATTGACGCACGCGCTCTAGCCCGAGCAGGGACTAGGTGACGTGTCCCAAGAGGGCGGGGGCCCTTATGGCGGGACTCATCACAGTCGTGAACTTAGGCCGTCAGTCTCTCCACCTTGATGGAGGTGATCTGAAGCTGAGGGAAGCGCCCGATTGGATCCTTATGCAAGAACGCAAGGGGCAGTGTATTGAGGAGTTCCCTCATCATTGACGAGCGAGGCCGATCACTCACGAATCTGCAAGCAGTAGCCTCTATGCGGAGGAGTATCCATGCACGGTTTTCTTCTGTAAGCTCGCGCTCGTAGTCGAAAACCCACCGGCTGAAGTACTCCTCGACTCCCCCTCGAATAACCTTCTCAAGGGAAACCGCTGGAAACTCCTGACCGGATCGGTGTAGAGCGGGTAGCTCCCACTCTATGTCATGTTCGATGTCAACGGTCACACCCCACTCGCCGTAACGATTGGGTGCGAACCGAGGGATCGGAAGGACATGAACCGTAGTCTTGTGCATCCCACCAGCTTTGCCTTGTGACCCGGGCGGGCTAGATCCCGATGGAATCGGGAGGGATATCGGCCTAGGCGGCGACCGGCTCGCGCACTGTGACGCGCGTGATCCGGAAGTTCGGGAACGCTGGCACCCGAGGCCTCAAGTGCAGGCCTACCTTCCGTGCCATCCCTCGCGGGATGAATGGGTAGTGGCTGCCATAGTAGAGGCGGGTGTTGATGTCGGCGTTCTGGCGAACCTTGTCCTCCGCGATGCGGAGGAACTGGCCGCTGAACCGAGTCGAAGTGTTGGGCTGGATCCCTTTGAAGGAGTTTTCTACGCCGTGGCGCACAGACTCTTCGAAAGTGATGCCCCGACCCCGCAGTCCCTGTTCGGGGATGTCCGGGATCTTCCAGTCGTGTTCGTACTCGACGTCGACAACGATTTCGATTTCCTCATCGCTGCCCATGCCGCCGATGTACTGATGGAAGATGACCTGGGTTGTTTTCAACTTGTCTCCTGTGCCTTGTGACCCGGGCGGGCTAGTCCCGATTGAATCGGGCGGTCGTTAACGACGAAATTTCTTTCAGCGCCTCCGATTCTCGGCTGCGAGTGTGTGCTGCGCTCTCGCGAGCTCTCTTACGAGATACCGGGTGTAAACCCCAGACAAAATGAGGAGCAGTCCACATCCTAAAAGGAATAGAAGAACGTCATCGTACTTGATGATCTTCAAACCGCAAACCCGAAGCACGACTATTGAGACCAGAAGGAAACCGCAAAGTAATTGCGTCCATGACAAGAGCATGTGATTGTCCTTTCGAGTGCATCCCGATACGATCGGGAGACGTGTTGTCCCATGATAGGGACCCGATACAAAGGGATTTTTTAATTCCCTTATTATTTGAGATGGTTCTCACATAAATTCCCTGAATTAGAGGGGATCTTTGTAAGAACCATCTCGTAAGCCCCGACAGAGTCGGAGCAAGCAAGAACAAATTATTAACGTGCAAAAAGACTTTTCTCTCCTCACTCCGCGCCAAAAGGCCGCGGGGAAAAGGGGAAAGTATGAGGGTATTATAGCAAAATTGAACTCGGAAGTCAATATTATAGGATTAAAATGGATATGAAAAAACTATAGTTCTTGTACTGATGCGGGCGAGTAGCTATACTTATCAGGCTCTTAAGTGTGCGGGAAGATGCTTATATTTTCCTTAACTCTTCAAAAGTGAG
>CAZBEA010000052.1:0-8059 GCA_964490835.1 uncultured Gammaproteobacteria bacterium | reverse complement strand
GTTTGGCTGCAAATCTCTCTGCCCGAATCCTTTAGAAGAAGACAGATCATCCCGACAGGTCTACCCGATCCAAAATGAAAATATGCATATGTGGTGGCTCCTCTTATACAGTTTTCATAATCTTTGGTTTTTTCACATATTTCATCAGCAATTTTCGGATTATCCAAATGTTTTTTCATAACGGCCGATCCTATCCCCTGAAAACAGTACGATTTATATTTTTCGTCACGTTTTGAACAAAGCTCTGAAACACGCATATAATCGTCGCCGTTTTGGATAAGAATTCCGGTTGGAGCGTACAGATAACAATCGGATGCAATCTCTTCTTTTTGAGTTTCACATGCTTCGAAAGGATTTTGAACCGACACGTTTTCAATTCCTTCCTCATTAAAATATTCCATGTACGCACCATTTATGCATGCCGATGTCATATCTCCCGTTTTTAACGACTGGCAAATCCGTATAGATTCAGTCAGGTTTTCATGATTTGTATACATAATCCCGTGACCGATGCCATGCGCACACTGCCAATCGTTATATTGGAATGGTACAGAGACGGGACATGTTTTTTGAATTATTTCTTCTGTTACTGGCTCGGAAGAGAAATATGCCTCTATCACTCCATGAAGATAGCCCGAATTACAGAATGGGTCCTGGGTCGAAAGCGCTTTTTTAAAGTCACCGGTGTTATTAAAAGACGCACTCCCTACTTCGTGGGCAATTCTATGGCAATTTGCAAGAATATAAGCTTGTTTTGTACTCTGTTGCCTAAGTCTAGTCATCGCTTTTTGGGGGGAATTTTTGGCAAGACTTTTATATTCGTTAAGGAGTGTTGCGAGATCGGAAACGGGAGTGGTAGTTTCCGGTTTTGTCGCATTTTTTATAATCGAAAATACAAATACCAATCCAATAAAAATGAGAAGAAAAGCCAGATAGAATGTAATACGTCTGCCTGATATAGTCATTTAACGAAGCCCGAGAAGTCCGGTCACAAAACGCACCATAGGATCTGCCTCCGGACCATGAACAAGCGATCCTCCCAACGCTCCTACAATCGTCAGGATGCCAAATCCTGCGACAGCAAGAAAGCTTTTAACATATTGATGTACTAGGAATTTGGTCAGAAAATTTGCTTTCATTTTTTTTATCCTCAGAAGAATGTCAATAGCATATATACCTAATAGGAAGCCAAAAATTATAACCACAAATAATGAAAGATCTTCATGAAGCTCAAGGGCGGCAATCTTTTGCACAAAATATTGCTTATCATGTTCACCGGTGTACCTCGCAACAAACGCGCCCACGGTCCCAAAAAAAAGTAGTAGCAATTTGGCAGTAAAAAGCCTCGAAGCAAGAGCGGATACTATCGAAACTCCCTCAAGCAGCGTGTAAAGTGAAAGCAATCCTATTGGAAAGTGAACCATGGCAGGATGTAGGATATCCATATCTTATTTATATGAAAGTTTGGGTTTTGACGCAATTATGTATTTGCTCTTATCCCAGATAAAAAGAAGAATAACGGTTAGCGCTATTACCAAAATCGATTGGAACGCGGCTGACCCTACAACTTTCATATTTTGTGTCAAGCTAAACACAACGTCCAGAACTATGTAATGTACAAAAAAAGAACGATATGAGTTTTTACTAAAAAAAAGGACAGTCTTTTTAATGAACCCAAATTTTAGAAACATTCCAGAAGTAAAAAGTAAAAGAAATTCCAAACCTAGTGCGTAGGTCAAATAAAATAAATCCGGTGGATATTTATGATGAGTTAATACAAGTGATTGATTGGTAAGTGATAGTAGCATGAAAAGAAAAATGAAAATGCCCAGTGACAGAATTGAACCAAGTATGTACAAATTTTTTCTTTGTATGTCATCAATTCCTGAAAAAAGATACCCAAGAATAAGCGGGTAGAGCCAGAAAAACCAGTGTGTCAATTGCTGGGCAGGAATTGAAGATCCACTCCATGTTAATAACACAATGCTGATAAGTATTAGTGATTTAAAGTAGAATAGTAGACCTTTTTTATGAAGAAATACCACGACAGGAAATAGCAATGTCAGCTCTATAAATAGCATTGGAAGCCATGAATGACTCACGCCCGCGCCTGTAAAAAAGAGCGAGCCGAAGATGAATTCGAATGAATTTTTGAAGTGAAAGTTTGAAAATATCGCCGGAAAAAGGAGAAAGAGTAAAAAATGAACAGAAAAATAAATGTAATAAGGAATAAGAAGTCTTGAGAATCTTTTTCCCATCCACCGAGCTATGGATCTCACCGATGTAAATTTAACAGATTGAGACGCAAGGACAAACCCCGAGCAGAATAAAAATCCCGGAACAACAAAATGAAGCCAATTCCAAATGGTAAAATCGCGAGCGTTTCCCAGATGGAGACCATAAACGTGGGTAATTATTATGATAATAATTGCCGCACCACGTAAAAAATCTATGTCGACAAAGCGTTTTTTATTCATTCGTGTACCACCTCATTCATTAATGTATCATATCCCTTTTTCTCGCGGCTTCGTTCATCGATCCCAAATTTTTTTAAAAATTCAAAAAGTTCATTTTGTATTATCTCTCCATCACCTTCTGAAAATTTTTGTACTTCGACGAATGAACCCAGACCCTTGACCTCATCAAGGCAAATTTCATATTCTCCGTATTCGGCTTTGCGTCTTTTTTTATCTATCGTCACCGCTTCGTAAAAACCTAGCAATTCAATAAGATGTGGAAGAGCCTGTGCGTCAGTCACCTCAATTTCTGCCTCGACTGCAGATAATTCCACATTCTGGCGTTGTTTGAGCGTAAAAAAAACACGATCATTTTCTTCGCGAATCCTAAGCGCGTTTGTACCGGGAACGACCGATTTGAACGTAATTCCTTTGGGGAGAAATACCCGATCAAATTGATGAAGGGTAGGACCAAACACAATTCCCAATTTTTTTGCCTTGGTAATAAATGAATCGAGGTCCTGAACGCGGGCTTTTACTTCTATTTCTTTAATCTTCACTCTCTATTCAGTATATACTTTTCAATTACATCCGCGACACCGTCATTTGCAACACTTGGCGCAATATAATCGGCGATTTCTTTTAAATCAGCCAGCGCATTTCCCATCGCGACTTTTAATCCTGATGCCATAAGAAGTGAAAAGTCGTTATACGAGTCACCGACTCCGATAACATCTTCTCGCAGAACATTCAGATGTTTCATGATAATTTCTATCCCGTGAGCCTTTGTTGCCTTTGCGTGGGTTATGTTAAAACCATATTGATCCGGCCTATTATGCCTTGTTTTGTGAAGCGTGATATTGGGGATATTTGTTAATTTGTCAAAGATATCTCTTACACGATCGTGAGTAAATTCCTCGAGTGTAAAAATCATATATGTCTTTTCATATTCAGTATCCTTATTGAAACGCGTTCTATCAAGCGAATCTTCGTAAATATCCTTTTTTATGTAAAAAGGTATGTTTTCATTCAGTAGGATTTGAATTATTGCATCAGAGTCCGATTTGGCAATTGGCATATCGTAGAGAAGTTCGCCATTTTCTAAATTTACAACAGCGCTTCCATTACTCACGGCAGCATACCCCGTTTTAAGATCAAGTTGTTTGACGATTCTATCGACCGAAGAATAACTTCTGCCGGTAACCAGCGACACGGTGACTTTTTCTTGAGCACGCTTTACCGCTTCAATCACTCGTCCCGAAGGATTGGCATCATAGTCGTATGGAATAAGTGTCCCGTCGATATCAAGCATTAAGGCTTTGTACATGCTTTTATTCTAACAAAAAAGAGGCTATAAAACCGATCTTTATATTTGTATTACCCGAAGAAGATCTGAAGAATTGAGAGCGTTTGTGACAATAATTTGACTACTCACAAGAGACCAGTTGCTTCCGTCAAAATCCATAGCTTTTCCACCTGCTTCCTCTACTATGACCGCGCCGGGCGCCATATCCATAGGTTTTGCGATGTTGGTAATAAAGGCGTCGGCTTTCCCTTCGGCAATTAACTCAAAAGCGATAGCGGCACATCCATAAATTCTAACTGTGCCGATTTTATCTTGAAGTGCTTTGAGAATTGTGTTAATCGTGTTTTCACTCGTTGCTAATGCGACCGTTAAAATTACAAGACTTTGTGAGGCAGGTCTGTTTGATACAGAAAGCCTTATGTTCTCATTTGTTGATATATTTGTTTTGAAAGCCCCCATACCGCGCCGCGCTGAGAATAACTCATTAGTGTTGGGGTTGTAAATTGCGCCGTATGTAATTTCTCCATTTTCGACCAGAGCAATTTGGATCCTGGCATCTGGAATTAGTCTGGCGTAATTATTCGTTCCGTCGATCGGGTCAATTACCCACGAGAATCCACTCGACCCTCTGATGTCCTCGTACTCTTCCCTAAGGATTGAATCCTGTGGGAATTTGGCCAGAATTTGTTCGGAAAGGAAGGATTCAATTTCCTTGTCTGCGATGGTAACAAAATCATTTGTCTTTTTTTCCTCCACCACCATTCCAGACGCGTCATGGAGATACTTCAGGTATATTTTTCCAGCGGGTTCAAGACAATCGTGAATAAGCGATATTCTTTCGTCCATGAAGAAATAGTATATATCAGGCGCAGTAATTATTCTACGAACGTGATCGCAAATCCCGTGCGTCCCGCTCGACCCGTCCGACCGATTCTATGAGTATAGTCTTCTTCGGTCTCAGGAGCATCGTAATTGATTACGTGCGTAACGTTATCGATATCAAGACCGCGCGAGGCAACATCTGTTGCAAGGAGGACTTGAATTTCATTTGATTTAAATTGATCAAGCGCGCGTTTACGCTGCCCAAGGGTTTTATTACCATGAATTGATGCAGCCCGAAACCCTCTTTGGATAAGCGTTCGAGAAAGCTTTTCTATCCCCCATTTTGTTCGGCCAAAAACCAGTACTTTATCAAATCCGTCTCTTATTAACAGATCATGAAGGAGATCGATTTTTTTCGCTCCACCGTGAACTTTGACAATATCCTGTTCAACAAAATCGGTATTTTTGGAGACAAGTGCCGATACGGTAACGGCATTATGAACAAAGCTTTGTAAAATCTCATTAACATCTCGAGAAACGGTAGCGGAAAAGAACAAGGACTGTCTTTTGGTAGGAAGTTGTGAGATAAAGAATTTTATATCGCGAATAAAACCAATATCTACCATTCGGTCTACTTCATCCAAAACTATATTTTGAAATAACATAAGGTCAATCGCACCCGAATTCATAATGTCTCTTAGTCTTCCTGGTGTTGCAATCACAAAATGAGGTTTGTGACGCAATTCTTGCACTTGCCGTTTCATGTTTGCTCCTCCAATAACCAGACAGCTTTCAAGATTCATACCTTTTTTGAATGAGACAAGCTCTTCTTCAATTTGCATCGCAATTTCCCGGGTTGGAGCAAGAATAAGAGCTCGTTGGCTATGATCTGTGTGAATTTTATTTACTAAAGGAATAAGAAAGGCCGCAGTTTTGCCCGTTCCGGTATTTGCGATACCGATTACGTCTCTTCCCTCCAAAAGCGGGGGAATTGCCTGAGCCTGAATCAGGGTAGTTCTTTTATACCCATGCTCAAATATATTTCTTTTGAGTTTCTCATCGATCGGGAAATGAGAAAAGAGTATATCTGAGAGATGACTATCGTTTGTATCCAAACCTTGTGTAGCTTTTTTAATAAAAAGCGACGGATCCAGTTTTTTGAGACCACGCTTCTTGGGTGCGTGTCCGAGTCTGTTTTTATTTTGTCTGTTGAAATTATTCATAGAAATGAAGAAATAGTACTCTTATAGTTCTGCTTAAATACTGAGGTGTTTAAAAATTTTGGGCAAGATACGGGTAAAATGTAGGTATCTTTATCTTCGCTTTTAAAGTGTCAAATTCTAAGCAGAGGTACAAAAGTACTATCTGCATGTAATTATTATACCAGTTACCGGTACCAAAGTCAATCAAACTATAAGATAGGATGGCTCTTTCCTATACCCGAGGGATCAAAAAAAGATATTGATCCTACCGGGACCACACAACGAGTTTTCCAAGAGGAGTAAATCCTGCGCGAATTGAGGCTTGATACCGATCACCGTTTTCATAACCGACAACCTGCGCTCCCGGAAACTGAACTCCGATAAAACCTATTAATTCTTCCCAAAAAGCGTGTGTTATAGGTTCTGAAGAGAAAATATTAGATATACCAACGGTGTTGTCCTTGATGTATAAAATTGCTCCTTTCACGAAGCGCTCTTCGGAGTATTCACCACATATCCAAATATCCTCATTTTTTAGTATTTGAGCCGGAAATGGGGAGAAATTTGTCTTGTACTGTGTTTTCCAGTTTTCAACCCACTTGTCAAATCGCTTGGGGAAATGTATTCGCTGCCATCGCGTCATAACGCCGTCTATCCTTGTTGGCTCATATCCGATCCACTCACCCTCAAATATTTTTTTGAATTTCTGATCTTTCAAGTCGAGTTCGGCAAAACTGTCTTTTATTGATAAGCTGCCTTTGTTTGTGTTGATTAGTGAATAGAGCTCGTCAACAGAGCGTGATTTCTGTGCGATAGGGGAGATCGTAATGATATTGGGATAGAATTCTGGTACCTGTTTTAAGTTCAACCAATAGTCTTTTAAAAAGGTTCCGGGTGCTTTATTCAAACGGCATACAGCATCACACCACTGAGCATTATTAAGAACCGCATTTTGTAAGAGGGGATTCATCCTACAAGTATAAAGGAAAGCAAAAATAAAAAACGTTACAAATCGTCTTCGGGATCAGGCGGGAGAAATTCTTCGCCGTTGTTTGCGGGATAGTCTTCCTTTTTCAGCCACTGGATATAGTCACATCCTGTAGGTTTTCGTTTGGCTCGATCCCATCCTGAAGTCGAACACTTTTTCATTTTCTTACCCGCAGCAGTTGTGTAGAGAATAAGTTTGTTTCCGCATTTCGGGCAATCCTCATCAAGATCCTCTTTTGTTCCATTTATCCACTCGACAAAATCGCAGCCCTCGGCCTTTTTAGTATCAGGATTCCAAACGTTGGTCGAACACTTTTTCATTTTCTTACCAAATCGTGTAACTTGCAAAATAAGCGGATTGCCGCATTTTGGACATTTTTCATCTAACTTCTCCGGATCCATCTCGAGCCATTTAACATAATCGCAGCCCTCGGCTTTTTTAGTATCAGGATTCCAAACGTTGGTCGAACACTTTTGAATTTTTCTACCGGTTGTTGTGACAGTTTCAGGTGCAAGAGGTGAACCGCATTTCGGACATTTTTCCATGAGTATTAGAATACAGTATTACATCCGTTTTGACAATATCAAAAACATAATCTTGTTCATTGAATATTTGACAAAAAACTTTTACGATTTATTTGTATGAAACGGAATCGTAAAACTTCAAAAAAACAATTCCTCACCTCAATACTTATTGCATCCATTCTGATACTTATCGGCATATTTAGTATTACGGCGCAAAAAGCAAGCAATTCTCCAACCGATCAGGATCAATTTCTCACGTATTCAAAACCTCGATGGGCAATGAGGTATATATTTGGCGATGAAGACAAGAGCATGTTCCCGGTCGTGACTGACCCACACTATGTGAGTGGCAGCACAGCTTCTGAATTTCTGAATGACGAGGATATTGTATACACGGTTCAGGGAAAAGACCACCTATACATATATCCTGCAGCGATACTGAGTTTTCATCACATTGTTAATGATGTGATTGACGCGCAACCCGTTGCAGTTACATTATGTCTTCTGACCTCAAGCGCGGCCGTGTATGAGAGAAAAATCGGGGACGATCTTTTTACATTTGGTGTATTGGGAAATTTATATAACGGGAACTTGATTATGTTTGATAATGAAACAAATTCGTATTGGCTTCAGCTGACCGGCGAGAGTATTGAGGGATATATGACGAATGCAAGACTCAGCAATGCAGCGCACATGCATGCGACCACGTGGAAAGACATAAAAGGTCACAAAAATATAGCCGTTCTTGCACCAATTCGTGA
>CAZBEA010000051.1:0-8069 GCA_964490835.1 uncultured Gammaproteobacteria bacterium | reverse complement strand
AAGAATTGTTAATAATAATGATAGAACTCCGGTGGTAAAAATGAGGCTTTTGGCAATAAATGAATCGTGAGTAATAATTGCAATTCCGACTGTGGCAAGAAAAATAAAAAGAAAAACAACAACACGCTTAAACACTATGTTTTCTCTTCTATACTGTTCTATCCCAAACCCAGCAAGGATTGACATCACAAAGCTAACTACAAAAAGTGCGTTGCTCGGCGACGACGATGTAATAAAGTCTATCGGTAATTTAAAAAATAATATGCTTATCGGATTTTTAATAAGAACGACCAACGAAATAAGAAGAAGCGCTGAAAATAGTTTTATATAGGTATTTTTGCGCCACAGAAAAAGTCCATAGACGGAAAAAAATATCCCAATTAGTCCAATATATACAGCATTACCAGGATACGAACCGTCAAGCAAATAATTTCTAGAAACCGGATTACCAAAAAAATCGGGACTGAAAAATAAAACTAATTCGGACGGCTGCATTAAAAATTTAAGAAGCGCATCATATAAATGAGGAACTCGAGCCGAATACGATATTAGTTCAAATGTCTGACGAAGCAGGAAAGCTCCCAGCCCAACCGATAAAAGTGGAATTAAAAGAACTGTTGAAACATTTTTTTTTCTCGGGATTAGAATTAATCTCAAAACCATATACAACATGATGAATCCAAAACTAATAAAGAAGACTTGAAGATGTCCCGCAAGTAATGAAAAAAGGATTGACGTTATTAAAAGCAGAAAGTACTTATTCGAATATTTAGAGAGAATTTTTTCGAATGAGTAGAGGGCGAGAGGCAACCACAGGATAGTATGCCCTACAATTCCATATTCAAAAAATGTTGTATTAAAAAGACTTAATCCAAACATAATACCGGTTACAAAAGATGAGATAGGCGAAATTTTTATTTGTCTTGCAAAAAGATAAGTAAAAAAACCAGTGAGAATTATTTGGAACGAAAGATATATACTCCACGCCCAACCAAAAGGCAAAATTAGGAAAAGGAGATTTCCAGGATAGAATGGCGCCGCTTGGTTGTTGGCAAGAAGAGGAGTTCCAGAAAAATTATACGGATTCCAAAAGGGGATAGAAAAATTCTTAAATGATTCGATAACAAAGCTTTTCCATGGAAGCATTTGTCTTATTACGTCAAAATATTGAGCTTTATTAGGATATGATCCGGGATTATATCCAAGGTATGACTCAAACTTTAAAGGGGAATATTCCGAAATTAACAAATCGCCCGGAAAGGGAATATGAGACCGGAGAACAAAATCTTTGAATAAAAAAAGCGCGACAAGAAAAAATAGTGACAGAGCAAGAAAACTATTTCTTTTCATTGAAGTGCTTTATGGGCATTGTTATAAATAACAAAAAAGTAACTACCAGGCCGATTAGTGTTCCAATATCGGCAATCAGCCTTACTTTACTTTCGCCAAAAACAGCCATTACGGTATGAGACCCGGGGGAGATCTTAAATGTCAATTCTCCTCGATAATTTTGGTCCTGGAATTCTACGGGCACTTTTTCTCCGTCAACATATACACGCCACCCCGGAAAGAAATGCGTGTGATCCACAATTGTCGAATCCATTCGTGTTGTAACTGTGTATTCTCGAGTATGCGAAGTCCTACTATAGTTACGTATTGTACCCTCCCCTGCGGCAAATTCGACAGGAGCCTTTGGGTATTCTTTTTCCGATCCCTCAGACCAAATAATGTCAGTCTCGCCATAATAAGTTGTATTCAATGGAAAGTTCCAATATTTATTTTCATCCACCTTGTCATATCCTTCTTGTGCTTTAAAATAAAAAGTGACGGAAAGAATTATAAAGAATGCCATACCTATAATTGTCGTTTTTTGGCGAATTTGAGGAATTTGAAAAAAAGAAATTCCAAGGAGTGAGGATGCCAATACTACCACAGACAGAAATCTCCACGGAAATTGAAATTGACGTATATATCCGATTCCCGAATCCCAAATAAATTTTGAGATTTCGCTCATGAAGAAAAATGATCCAAGCAGTAGAATAAAAGAAAATAAATAAATCCTTTTATCCCTCTTCGTAGAAAATCTATACAATGCAAAGAACCCAACCGATAACAATATTGCAATTGAATGAAAAACACCAATGTGGATATTAACCGCCCCCACATTCAAACTGCTTGAGTTAAAGAGGTTTGGAATATAAAGATTGTAAAAGTTGGGAAAATATGACGAATACAAATCCCTCATATATAACTCACCATAGGTATATTTGTGCTCAAATAATGCAGGAACCCAATAATACGCTGAAGTTATAAGACCCAATCCAAGTCCCAAGAATGAAAGTAAAATTCTGTTAAAACTTCTTGAGAAAATTATTGTAAATAGCATGGCCGTTCCAAAAAACAAAAGACTCACCGAGTTGTGCGAGATTATTAAAAGCGCGGTTGAAAGCGAAATTAACCCTAATGAAAAAAACGATGGTTTTTTTATTGTGAGAAAAATTGCATAAAGGACCAGCGGCAAAAAAGCATATGCATACACTTCACCATAGCTTCCACGAACTAATAACTCTACGATTCTGAACGGTGCAAATTGATATAACAGTGTCACAATAAAAGCTTTTTGCCGGTCTTCAAGAAAAAGATTTGCAAAAAGATACATAAAAATCCCAGAAAGAATAAAACTCAGAGCCAAGGATAATTTGAACGCTAGAACAAGACCGGTACCCAAGAATAGGAAAAGCGAACCAATATAATATGGGAAATGATAAATAAAATTAAATAAGGGAAGTCCATAGTTATAATTCAAACCCCCAGCCCATCTGACGGGAAATTGTCCGTCAGATAACGCCTTATAAAATTCTGCGAGCCTAGGTAAGTGAACTAATCCGTCATGTGTATGAATAAGTAGTTCTGTTGAAAAAAATGCAATAAGCGGAATAAAAGAAACTGCGACAATATAGAAAAGTGGCGAATATAAAAAGCTAAATGATTTTACTTTTTTACTCATGAACTCTGTGGGATAACTTTATACAGCCTCATAAATGCATTACCCATTCCTTTTTGAAATACACCAATCTCCTGTAATGGCCACAGCGGTGGCGGAGCATCAGACTCATTCAGAATAAAAAAGACAGGCATTATTTTTGCTTTTTCATTGAGATCCTCAGGTAATTGATCTGGAAGAGGATAAATACCTTGCTTTTCGATGTTTTTGTTCTCTCCCAAATATATTTCAACAGCATATGTCGGAAGCGATCCGAACGTACCTTCCGATGCAACAAAGATCTGTGATTTTTCGGCTTCACGCGATAAGATCTCTATAACTTCCTTCGTCCCGCCACCGGCCGGCCAATCATTTATGTACTGTTGTAGATCGGGTTGGGGAATTGGAGCGGACTTAAAATCCGTCAGAATATAAAAATCCGCTCGAACAAAACCCACAAGCGCAATACAGATGACAACAGTACGCATCCACGCTTTTTGGAAGCGAGTCATAACAAGATATAGTCCGTACGACGCCAAAATCAAAATTGGAATCATCATGAAAAAAATAAATCTTGGATATAATACTTTTCCGAAAGTCGCAAGCCCTAAAAATGGAAATGCAAACCAAGCAAAAAGCAGTAGTTTCTCTCCAATCTTCTCTTTAAACCGAATAATAAATGCTACTAATGCAAAAAATATAATTGGTAGAGTCAAATACCCCACAGCCCAATCGGAAAGCCCTCGCAAATTTCCGATCACGAATCTAAATGGATGCTGTATCCATTCATTAAACGGGTACACAAATGTTGCATTTTTTTCTTCAATAATATGGAAAAAGGGGGAAAGTCTAAGAATTGAATAATAGAGGTACGCGAAAAATACGGAAACCAAAACCAGCATTATCCATCTCCACATATCGGCCCGCCATGCTCTCTTCTTAAAATCGGTAAGGAGCAATAGAAATGGGGACATGTAAGCAAACAGGAATGCGGATGTTTTAGTCAAAACTCCTCCCCCTAAAATAAGCCCATGGATAAGTGCAATATCGAGTCTTTTTTTCCTGAATAATAAGATATGGAAATATAGCGACCAAACGGAAAATAATGCAACAAGAGAATCATAGAGCGCCATTCTGTCGTATACCAAACCCATCGGAAAAAGAATATACAAAAATGCTGCTATCAGCCCAACAATCTTTTTTTTAAATAATTCCTTTCCAAGAAGGTATAATCCCAGCGTGACAAAAATTCCGGCTATAACAGACACCAACCTCCCGGCAAGAAGCGGGTCCGAAACAAATCTCATCATGACCATATCAAGCCATATAAATGAAGGCTGCTTGCCATCTGTAAGTGATATAAATCTCCAGGCAGCATCGTTCTTTGCTATC
Source organism: uncultured Gammaproteobacteria bacterium (assembly GCA_964490835.1). Classification (GTDB taxonomy): domain Bacteria; phylum Patescibacteriota; class Microgenomatia; order Levybacterales; family GWA1-39-11; genus CAZBEA01. The sequence goes on along the minus strand of CAZBEA010000051.1, from coordinate 3,694 downwards.
TGACTCCACCTGGTATAAATTGCCTCATCGGTGAACATCGGTAGAGACATTATTCGATAGAGACGGGTAAAAAGAAAAACTACAAGAAAAACAGGAAGAATTTTTAATTCAACAGAATACTCTGAGAAGAATTTTCGCATAGACTCAATTATACACTTCTTTTCTTCATTCTGACACGTTCGTAAACTTCAAAAAGTATATACATTATCGCCAGTGCCGTGAAAAATGTAAGTATTATATACAGCAGTTGGGAAACTGGTTTGTTCCAATCCCCATATCGGATAGGTGGCAGATAATAAAGAAGGCCCCCAAGAGAAAGAATCGAATTAAGAATCAGAGGTCTCTTTAGTTTGGTAAGTCCAACGAGTGGAATCGCAGTCAAAATATACCATGATTGAAATGTTTCACGCATTGCTTGGGCAATTGCGGAAAGAATTAATAACAAAACTGCAACTTCAAAAAAATAGCCCTTCGTAAATTTCTTAAACAGGTATAACGGAGCTAGAAATCCTGTGGCAAATTTTATTCCTATTGAAAGAAAAAGAAATATGTATGATTTCATTGTTTTTTTCTTAAAAAGATAATATAAAGACACGATCATCAGCGAAATCATAACGATATCAAGATGCGATGAAACGAGCCCCTCAAAGAGCATTAAAGGGTTAAGTGCAAAAAGAGAAGAGACGAACAGTGCTCTGTCTTTGTCGAATATACATACAAGTCTATAGAGGAATATTACTGCAACCAGATAAAATCCCAGTGATAATAATTTGAATAGGAAAAATGTAGGCAGGAAAAATCCAAATCCAAGAAATGACAGAGGCACTGTCAGAATAAGCCATACCGGACCGTATGGATACTCCCTATGGGTCCACCGCATAAATGACAACATCGGATCACCGGTGTAATCCAGTGCTTTATGGATATATGGATTTTCATGGTAGTGTGTAACAATTTTTGCATCAAAAATATAATTAAAAATGTCATACGAGAATGCGTTATAAGAAAAAGTAAGAATTACCGAAACAACAATAATAATTCTCATGAGCGCTTTTTTGGAAATCTGATGTTTTTTAACACGAAGAGCCGTGAAAAAATACAATGCGGAAAAAAGAAGAATGATTAAGACATATAATAACGATGAAAGAGGCCTGTTAAAAAAACCAATATATTGGAACGCAAGTAAAATTTTCGCAGCAAATGGGAGAGAAGTTAAAGTAAGACTGAGATCAACCTGCGTAAATGTATAAAAGAATAAAAAAAGTGATCCTGATACCCAGAAAAAAAGTGTTCTTTTTTCAATATGAGTCATATTTTATTCTATCATTTTGGACTTATTCAAAATGTGAACTATAACCACAACTCGATTTATTTATATTTACCCCGAAGTATGTTTTTTTTAATTCGCAGCAAGTCCTCAAATCCTTGTATCGAGTCCCTTATGGGACTAACACGTCTCGTTTCAACATATAACCACTGTACGGGTACCTCTTTTATTCTGTAATTATTTTTTTTAGCCAAATACAAAAGCTCGACATCAAAGCCTGCAGTAACAGACGAACCCTTAATATTTTTAAAACCATTATGAACTGCATTTACGCGAGTAAATACAACTCGAGAAGCATCTTGTGTAAATACTTTAAAACCACATTGGGTATCCTGAATTTCAGGAAAACCCACAAGCATAGATCTGAGCATCATCATTCCCTTTGCCATAACTTTTCTGGTTAACGGAGCCCCTTTTCTGGTTCCTGCTCGAGAACCAATTACAATGTCATACCCCTTTTTAAAATGCGGAAGTAATTTTTCAATCTCCTCGATAGGCGTTGCCTGATCCATATCGGTAAAAAGAACAAATTCCCTTTTTGCTGCCAGCATTCCGGTCGTCACCGCTCCTGCCTTACCTGTATGCTTATTTTGAATAAGCGTAAACTTCTTGTTGGTTTTTACGAATTTTGAAACAAATTCGCGTGATCCGTCATCTGAACCGTCATCAACAATTATTACTTCATAATCGAAATTATTTCTTTCAAGGTAATGTTCTACCTTATCAAGAATACCTTTTTGAAGATTGGCCATTTCGTTATAGGAAGGAATAACAACGGAAAGTGAAAATTTTTGCATAATGCTATTATAGCAATTTATGAGAATTTGTCCTTAACATGAGGCATCGGGAATATTGACTATAATATTCCTAAATCCGAGCGACGAGAAAAGAGAAGTGAGTTGTTTGCGTGCATTTTCTGTAGCTTTTCCCAAAATTCCTGATTCGCATGCTGCTTGGCGGATTGAAGCTTCTGCTTCTGCGCGCGCTTCGGCTTCGAGGTTTTCATTTCCACCGAGTAATCCCCTCTGCCTGTCGTATACTTGAGTTTTTGAATTATCCAGAGTAGAAACTAATATTCTTGGTTCTGTGAGTTGTATTTCAATTTTATCCCCATTAATCTTTATGTCATTCGCCTCAATCTCAGCAAAATCAAATCCGGCAATAACCGTTCCGTGGGCCACGAGCAAAATTCGATCTCCGAAAAGAAATCGTCGAAACGCGTTGCGCTCTTCATCTTCTGATGCAATAACTTTCTCGATCGTAAATTCTGCAGTCTCGTATCGGGCGAGTGATCTCATCTGGAGTACGACAGCCGCACGGTCGATGTTGAGACGATCACGAGGATTCAAAACCATACTAAAAAGAAAGAGTGAAATCAGAAAGAAAATGAGCGTCGTAAAACCAAATAAAAGTATTAATTTTGTTCTCATACTTTCGATTATACTACAGCTTTTATACCCGGTGATAACAAAACAATTTCTTGATTGAGGCTAAAAAGGGTGTATAATACTATTATATATATGGCTAGTCCGGAAATGCTCAGAATTCCAGTCGGCCAAAAGCTCAGTTTTGGCAATTCATCTATTGAAGTGACGAGCAATCTTCTCTCCTCTTATTCCCATCCGAGCGACACGGCAGAACACGAATCAACACACGCAGTTGTTGCAATTGCACACGGTACCGATGTCGAAAGTGCATCTGTAATTCCAGGCGATGGGTATCTGGGAATTACCAAGCTTACGAAATTTGATGCAGTTGCGGCAGTGGCTCCGCACGCAATGGGTCACGATGGAACCGGCTGGGACCTATACATCACAAAAGCTCAAGGACATAGCCCGGATCACGCGGAATCCGTTGCAAGAAGTTACGCAACTACTGAGAAAAATGTAATTCTGGAAGTGGCAGCGCACCTGGATGCGAAAGGAGCCATGTCGGGAAGCGAGATCAAAACGATAAGAGAAGATCTAAAACAAGGAGAATCGGTAACCGTCAAGCATACTGATGAGAAGGGAAATGTAGAGACAATAGAAACTCGCGCTGAGGATGGGATAGTTATGTTTCCATCAAGACTGTATGATCTTGGAGAACGGGCGGCTTAAATTATTTCTTCCGATTTAGAACTGCTTTTGCGATATTTTCTTTTCTCAATTTATCTTGTTCTTCTTTTAATTGTTTGCGCTCTTTAATTTTCAACATTTCACTTTCTCGGTTTTTGTCAAATTCATTTTGACACTCTTCATTAGTGCAAATTATTTGAGAAACTTTAATGGTAATTTTTCCTGAAATTGTTTCTTGGATTTCATCGCGCCTTTCAGAAATTATTTTGGGGCTTTGACATCTATCACAAGGAAGGTCGATGTAGGATTT
>CAZBEA010000050.1:0-8076 GCA_964490835.1 uncultured Gammaproteobacteria bacterium | reverse complement strand
CAATAATAGGGTGCCTGCTTTATGGAAAAAATACACTCATTAATAAATACGTTCTTGGAATATTTGGAAATTGAGAAAAATGCCTCAAAGTTGACTATTAGGAATTATAGATTTTACCTATATAGATTTGAGCAATGGCTTCAGAAAAATTACCCTGAAATTACCATTGATCAGGTTAATACCGATATCGTAAGAAAATTCAGACTGTATTTGGCCTCATATAGTGATGAAAAAGGTATGAGTTTGAAGCGGATTACACAGAGTTACCATATTATTGCTCTCAGATCATTTTTAAGGTTTTTAATCAGAAACGACTATGAAACACTCTCCCCCGAAAAAATCGATTTACCAAAGGCAGAAAGTAAATCTCTGAAATTCTTGGAAAAAAATCACTTGAGAGAATTGGTAAATTCTGTCGATTTGTCAAATATTCAAGGATTTAGGGATCGCGCGATTCTTGAGACTCTATTTTCCACCGGTCTTAGGGTTTCAGAACTTGTAAGGTTGAATAGGGACCAAATAAACTTTGAAACGCGGGAATTTGGCGTGATAGGAAAGGGTGGACGCGCTCGGATTGTTTTTTTATCAGACAGCGCCAGTCACTGGCTGACTGAATACCTTAACATGAGAGAAGACGCATACAAACCGTTGTTTATTCGTTATTCTCGTGATCAAAATGGTTTGGACGACGGTGAGAGAATGAGGCTAACATCAAGAAGTGTGGAGCGGATTGTGCAAAAATATGTGAGAAAAGCTCGAATTCCAGTAGAGGCAACTCCTCACACACTACGACATAGCTTTGCAACAGATTTATTATCAAACGGTGCGGATCTTCGATCTGTGCAGGAAATGCTGGGACATAAAAATATTTCAACTACTCAAATTTATACACACGTGACAAACCCTCAGCTTAAAGAGGTTCACAAAAAGTATCATCAGGGAAATAGAAGATAGACTCCACACACGGTTCAAAACTGGTATACTCTCGGCATGAAAATATTTCTTCTCTGGGGGTTGCTTTTTTCTCTCACAAGAATTCCTTTTATCAATTATGGACAAGTCCTTTTTGATAGTGGTGAATATCTACAAAGATTATCAAATCCAAACCTGTTTGAGGCGCTTGTCATGGGGCATGTGCCCTTACATGCAGGATATATTCTTATAAATTGGCCGGTATGGCAGGTAATTGAAAAAATTGGAGGAAATCCGGCGCTTTCGGTAGTGATATTTCAGGTATTCATATCTTTTTTAGGCGTGTGGGCGTTTTATAAAATAACTTCAGAATTAATACCCAAGAAGTCGGCAGTTGTGGCTGCTTTATTCATTTCATTTACTCCGCTCTTCTGGATTTCAAATGTAGTCGTGATGATGGAGTCGGTATATGTTTCATGTTTTGTTCTTTCGCTTTGGATGATGTTACTCTTCTTGAAAAAAAGAGAAATTTCGCTGTTAGTAATTGGCGGAATCTTACTCTTTCTTTCACTTTTGACACATTTGGCGCCACTATTATATATGCCTTTGTATGTATTCATACTCTTTTTAATCTCAAAAAAATACCAGGCACCCTCCCCTTACCTCGTATCGCTTTTTTCGGTTATTTTTATTACCTTTTTAGGATTTTCATTCATAAATGCGTATCTACTCGACCAGAGCTCTTACACAAACGGCCTCAAAACGCTTTTTTTTGGCAAGACACAGGAAGCATCTCCTCTTACTCTTTCTTTCGAGGGAATTGGACGCTATCTGAGAAATTGGCTAATTCCGATGATGAGAAATGCGACGAGCATTCTTTTTCTATTCTCTCTTTTCGCTATGTGGAGACTCTACAAAAGAAGTGATTTCAAAATATTTACTCTAGGTCTATTATGGCTGTTGCCCTCCCCCCTGGTTAATCAATGGGCGGATTCGTTGTGGTACGGAAGGCATGCGCTTATTTCAATTTTTGGAATTGCATTTCTTGCCTCATGTATTCTTCAAAAACGTCTGAAGGTTGCGATGTTCATACTTTTATATATATCCATTATTACTCTTCCTCAAATTTTTTTGCTTCGAGGGATGGTGCCCTATCTTGAGTTGCAAACATTTGCAAAAGACATCGATAGTGATGATTTTTATATAGAAAGTCATTATGCCCGTCCTCAGATTGAGGCGGTGAGAAGTGAGAATGTATATTACATTAACGAACCAAGAGACCAAGGTAACTTAGAAAAAAGAATTCAAAATACGATTCGGAACGGGCACGCTGTCTATATCTCAAGTCAGGCGCTTTCTGAGCCGTATGGTTTGTATTCCGGGCCGTACATTCATCTGTTAACGCTTTCATACAGAAACGATCCCACGATACATACTATCCTTAATATGAATGGCAAGCTAGTTGAAAAGAAAGTGATAAGTAGAACTGACAACTTGATAATTTACGAGCTGGTGCAGTCAGATGAGACACTTTCATATCCTAAAAAGATTCTGCTTTCGGATTCCGGTAGAAGAATTGATTTTTTTGATCCACTACTGCACTTTTCGTTTCTATTTAAAAAGCCTTAAACTGACCTATTGAAATGTGTTTGTTCTCAGGTTATAAACTATTGATCTTATGGCGCGCGAAATTATCCTTCCTCAACCGATTGATGTGCATGTTCATTTACGTGAACCAGGCGCAACTCAAAAAGAGGATTTTGAGTCTGGCACAAGAGCTGCGGTTGCCGGTGGGTATACTACAGTGCTTGATATGCCAAATAATCCTCCGCTAGGAACCGCTACAATTGGTTTGCTCGAGGAAAAACGTCGTCTTGCAGAAGGGAAAATTTATGCCGATGTAGGATTTCACTTTCTCGGACGACCCGAGACTACCCGCTACTTCCCTGAGATAATTCCGCTTGTGCATGGATTAAAGCTGTATATGAATGACACAACCGGGAGTTTATATGTAGACAAGAAAAAAGACCTCGAGACAGTATTTAAGGCCTGGAAATCCCCCAAACCAATTATTGTTCACTCAGAAGGTGAGACAGCGCATACTGCGATAACGTTGGCGAGGAGATTCAAAAAACCGCTTCACATTGCACATGTTTCGCAGAAAAGCGAAATTGAAGCAATTAAAGAGGCGAAAAATTCAGGTATGAATATTACGTGTGAGGTCAGTGCGCATCATCTTTTTCTGATCGAACGTGATGCGGTTGATCGATTTATGAAGCCGAATCCATTCGGAATGATGCGCCCGCCGCTTGCTCGTGAAGAAGACAGAATCGCTCTCTGGGATAATATCAAAGTAATCGATATGATAGCATCCGACCATGCCCCGCATACTATTGAAGAAAAAACTGCCGATCCAGAAAAAATTCCAAATGGGATACCGGGACTCGAAACCACACTGCCTATGCTCATGTACGCCGTTTATAAAGACAAACTTTCAATCGAAGACATAATACGACTTACCCATACAGGACCAAGAGAGAGATTCGGAGTTCAAGTTTTTGACGACACATATTCTGTTGTCGATATTGATGCATGGCATCAGATAGACGCTAAATCGCTTCAAACAAGAGCGGGCTGGACACCGTTTGACGGAATGTTTGTCAACGCTACTGTTACAAAAACCGTCATTCGTGGTGAGACTGTGTATGAAAATGGAGAAGTGGTTGGAGCTCCGCATGGGAGGGTTATTACCTCGGTTAAATAGTCTCTTCTTTAGCCAGAATCTTTCGCACTTTCGAAATTATATCCTCAAGACTCGTATTTGATTTTACAATATAATCGTTTGCCCCCATAGACAGCCCTCTTTGAACTTCCTGCTCTTGTCCTAAGTTGGAGGCAATGATGACCGGGATGTTGCGAAACTTTTCGGAATCTTTTAGATCTGAAAGGAGAGCAAAACCGTCTTTTATAGGCATTACTAGATCAAGAAGAATAAGGTCGGGTGTGAATTGTTGTAATTTTTCAAGAGCTTCCTGTCCATCAGAGGCGAGTGTAGTCTGTAAGTTTTCTTTTTCAAATTTTAATTTATACGCAGACGAAAGAAATTGGTCGTCTTCTACGATGAGTACATGCGGCATAAACGGATTATTCTGTAGGGTTAAAACCCAAATATTCGCCTACTTTTTGAGCTATTTGATCGAGTTTGGTATTCGTTTTAACAAGGTATTCATTTGCTCCTAGAGATCTTGCTTCCTCTCCCCTATCTTCAAGATTGGTAATAACGATTACGGGCACATCCTGGGTTATCGGATTACTTTTTAATTCAGATAATACTTTCATTCCGTCCATATCTCCCAAAATCATAATATCCAAAATTACAAGATCAGGCCTCCAATCCATAGCCTTTGTGAGACCCAGAACACCGTCAACTACCACTTCGGTCTCATAGATTCCAGAGAATTTTTGTCGATAAATATCGGCCAGAGTCAAATCGTCCTCAATAATTAGTAGTTTTCTCATTCCTTTTTATTATCCACAAACTCCCTGATTGTATCAACAATTGATTTGAATGTAGTATCGGTTTTGATGAGGCATTTTATCGCCCCATTTTCCAAGGCCAGTTGAGTTTGGCCTTCGAGATTGGTAAGTACCATAACAGGAATTTTTCGGGTAGCCTCAAGCTTTTTCAATTCCATCAGAACATGCATGCCGCTTTTTGATCCCGGAAGTACCAGATCCAAGATAATAAAGTCCGGTTCAAAGGAATTTCCCAAATCCAATCCCTCATCGCCGTTCGTGGCTATCTTGACATTGTAATGTTGGTCAAGCTGCTTCTTAAATACAGGAAGTAGGTTTTGGTCATCTTCTATAACTAGCACTTTTTTCATACTGTTTGAGTCCATTGTACGAGTCTTTTATATCTTCGTCAAGTCAATCTTGCCTCACCTTTTTTCTCTTTCATTCCGCTCTTGGGGAGCCTAATTTCAAATTCCGTTCCTTCATTTTCTTTGCTCCGAAGTGTTATTGTGCCGCTTGATGCCTCGATAATCTTTTTCACCAAGTAGAGGCCAAGTCCTGTACCGTCTGTAACCTTTTTTGTAATGTTTGAAGCTCGGAAAAAGCGCTGGAAGAGTCTTTTTTGTTCGTTTTCAGGGATTCCATAACCGGTATCTTTAATTTTTAGAATTATGTCTGTCTCGTTATGTTCTGTGGATATGACTATTGAGCCTTCGTCTGGGGTATATTTGATTGCATTGGTCAGTACATTCATCACCACCTCACGCATCATTCTTGGATCAAGAGGGATTTCCGGGAGCGATTCATCAAGAACCAGGCTTATTTTTTGTTTTTTACCATCTGAGATTACGTGTTGTGAATCCGATACTTCTTGAACGATCTTATTGAGTTGTGTTGGAACAGGCTCGATTACAATTCTTCCCGACTCGATCCTCGATATATTCAGGAGCGAGTTAACAAGTGCTATTTCTTTTTCATTTGAGTCCGAAATATTTTGAATATATTTTTTTTGTTCTTGAGTGAGTTCTCCAAGGTCGCCCGAAATCAACATTTCCAAAAACCACTTCATTGCAGTCAGTGGAGTTCTGAGCTGGTGTGACGCAAGAGAGATGAATTCCGTTTTCATTCGATCGACCTCTTTTTCTAGTGAAATATCTCGAAAAGTCATAACGCCCCCGACAACCTTTTCGTATAGCAGAATTGGTGAAACAACCAGAGCTACCGGAATAGCATGTTCTGGTGAGTCTCCGATGAGGAAATCACTTGATGTCGATATATGTTTGGAGGTGAAAGCTGAGGATATAATATCTTGCCCTGGAGGAATTTTCTTTTTTTCCTCATTCCAAAAATGAATTTTATCATTCAACATTTTTCCACGTATATCCTCTTCGCCAAAACCAAGAAACTCTCTTGCTGCTCGATTTATCATAACGATTATTAAATCCTGGTCGACGACAACCATTCCCTCCCCAATACTCGAGAATATTGCTTCGTCTCGTACATTTTCTTGTTTGAGAGTGAGTTCGGCGTCTTTTCGCTCCCTTACCTCTTTTGCTAGTTGCATGTTGGATTTGTAAAGCTCATTGCTTTTTTGCATGAGAACTTGTTCTTCCACCCTGCTTGTCCCAACAAGATATTTCATAAGGAATGAAAAAAATAAAAATCCGACCGATATAATAAATAGCTCGGGCAGTGTGTATCCCACGTTTGTAAATGAGGCAGAGACAAGGATGCAGACGGCAAAAAGTCCGGCAAATTCTGCAAAACACCACCAAAGTGCCCGTTTTTCGTCCTTCAGAAGAAATGCGATAACTGGAAACGAAAAGATCCAAATTATCTCAAACCCCGTGAGCGCATTTGTTATGAGTAAAAATTGACTCACATTGACGAGTAGCAGGAGAAAAAGCGAAGAAGCTGCTTCGAGGCTTTTTGTCATTCTCAGAAAAAGGATTATTATGAGCAAAACAATAACAACAAGCCCCTGAAGAAGCGCGATATATCCCTGTTGGGAAGTAACGCTTTGTGCTATGAGGATTAACGAAAAGAAAATGAGAACAAGACATGATGCGTTAAGAAACCTAATTTTACGTATGAACTGCGTGGATCCGGCGCCCTCGAATCCAGAAGAAATAATAGAAAGAAAAAGCGCTTTCATAGGCAGTGTAATTATCATACGAAGTTGAAGATGTTGAATGCAAGGAGGATGCTTACTCTGCGCCGACTATGATCACGACATCGTATTCTGAGGAATCATCAAGAACTTCCTTTTCATCCGAAAGAGTATAGCTTTCTGCGAGGTCGCGTCTTATCTCCTCTTCAATTGATGTTTTGGTCGATTTCACTTTCACAACCGTTTCGGTATAGTCATAATTGTCTGCGTTTCCCGTATCAATTGTTCCTTCGTACCCTTTTTCAACTAAGAAATTTTTCATTTTGCCCGCAACGCCACTCTCCCCCGTTCCGTTCTGAACTTCAATTGTTAGACTTTCCTTATTTACCGCGACTGGAGTTGGGGTTGGGCTCGGTGATTGTGTCGGAGAAAGAACGACTGTTTCTCGTGTTTTGTTATCGCGTTTCATAAACGATAATTTTTCGTTGTTCGCATTCATGATTGTTCCGACAGCCAGGCCAATTACGAGAAGAACAGCAAGGATAAGAAGTACAATTTTTCCTTTCTTATTCCTAAAAATAAGAAATGATGAAAAAAATGATTTCTTTTTTATACCGTCTTTTTCAATCTCATCAGCCAGGGGGTAGGTTTCTTGAACCGCTTTGGGTTCTGAAATTTGATCAATAGGAAGGGTTTCGGGTCCTGTCGTGTTGCCGGTTGTGGTTTCTGTGTCTTGTGTTTGTGGTTCCGTTGGTGATGCGGCAGTTGCAGCTATCGGATCCATCGAAATAGCGTCAGATTTCTCTGAGAGTGTTTCCGGTTTGGTGGGTGCGTTTTCCTCAACTAATTCCGAGATAGATTTTGTTTCATCGGTAGAGTCGTTGGGTGTATCTTTTGTTTCGGATTCTTCTTTTGTTGCTTCCGACGATTCTGGAGTTTGTTCTACTTCCTTTTCTTCTTCCTTTTTCTTTTCTTCTTTTTTGGGCATATTTAGGTATTATTTAATGTAATAGGTGATCGATACCTGAACGCTGAGTTTGTCGGTACCCGGATCAATTTGCGTTGCGTCCATAGTTCCTCCCATTGCGCTTTTTTCCGCATAAACCGGGTATGGACCGGGATTATATGGAACAGATTCATAAATTGAGAATATTTTTCCTACCTTAAATCCTCCCGCCTTCGCCAATTCTTCGGCTTTCGATCGAGCATTTTCGACAGCTTTGACACGAGCTTGTGATTTCAATTCTTCGCTGTTGCTCGTGTCTACATCAGAGGTGACCCCACCGACTTGAACGCCAATTGCGACCAACTCATCGAGTGCCGTATTAATCTTCTCCAAATCTTTTGATTTAATCGTCGTTGTAATATTGATTTGAAATCCTTCTTCCCGTGACCCACCCGAGGGAAGAATTTCATAATTTGGATTGATGTAATATCCGTCGGTTTTTATATCTTTATCTTCAAATCCTAATTTGACTAATGCCTCGCGAGCAGCCGCCTGCTTGGCATTTCCTTTCTCCTGAGCCTCTTTTTCGGTC
>CAZBEA010000049.1:0-8096 GCA_964490835.1 uncultured Gammaproteobacteria bacterium | reverse complement strand
CGGAACTCTTAAATCTTTTGCAATACTGTCGTAAGAATAAGCATGAAGTCAAAGCCGTAATAGTATATCGGTTAGACAGAATTTCCAGACAAACTGCTGACTATCTCGCTATTCGAAAAAGGCTTTTTGATTATGGGATTTCTTTGACATCAGCAACCGAGCCAACAGGAAATTCTCCAACAGAAAAGCTTGTTGAGACAGTTCTTGCAGGATTTGCACAGCTTGATAACGATGTTAGGTCTGAAAGAACTAAAAACGGCATGAGAGCCCGATTTTTATCGGGGCTTCTAACTTTTAAAGCACCGCTAGGATATATAAACGAAGGAGGATATGGCCTTAAGGATCCTGAAAGTTTTGACAAAGTTAAGAAGGCATGGGATCTGATGGCAACAGGTACGAAATCCTTAAAAGATGTTTCCAATTATCTAAATACACAAAACTTAACTTATAGAAATCGGCCATGTTTTTTAAGACCTACTACACTTCAGAGAATGTTTCGTAATAAATTTTATATGGGAGTACTCATCTCGGAAAAATATCCCGAAGAAATAAGAGGACAACATGTTCCAATGGTAACGGAGGAACAATTTTACAAAGTACAGGCCATTCTTGATGGAAGAAATAGAACAAAATTCTCGGTTGTAAAATACAATCGAGATAATGAGGAATTTGGCTTAAGAAGGATCATGAAATGTGGGGATTGCGGAGGAGTATTTACCGGTGCTTTTAGTAAGGGCAGTACTAAGAGATACGCATATTACTTCTGTCGAAATAGATGCACTTCAAAATCAATACGTGTACACGTCTTGGAAAATCAATTTAAAGATTTTCTTCAGACCATCAGACCTACTGAAGTCGGCATGAAAGTATTCTCCAGTTTTATAATAAAGACTTACAGGAAAAGAACAGCACTTGTCACAAAACGTAAAATGATTGCTGATGAGGAGCTTAGAAAACTTTATGGGATGCGCCAGCAACTTATTGAAAAAAACTTAGCAGGAATTTATTCCGACGAGATATTTAAGGAGCAAAATAATATAGTGGAAGGAAAAATAATTGAAGCGCAAGCCGCAAAAAATGATGAGACACTGACCAGATACAATATTAAAGAATTATTAAATTTTACGCTTGAAAAGCTTTCAAACTTGGGGAATTCTTACGAATCAGCCTCACTTGTTCAAAAACGTGCCTTAATTAGTTCGATATTTGCCTCCGGAGTCGAATATACCAAAAACCAAATTTCGAACCGTGGATTTAGCCCGCTATATCAGTCTATTCTCGACTTTCAAAAGCAGGGTGTCTCCTTAGGTGACCCCACGGGAAGTCGAATCCCGGTTCCTGGAATGAGAATCCAGTGTCCTAGGCCACTAGACGATGGGGCCATAGTGGTTGTCTCTGGTATTTTACAGGATCAAGGGTATAGAAGACAAGATTTGATACATTCTAGGAAATTATTTTCCATGAACCTTTTGTCCCATTTAACTCGATTTTCTTCTCATCCCCTATTTCACTTGCTTCTTCATCGATAATCGCGGGAATTCCGAATTCTCTTGCAACTATTGCGCCGTGTGACGTCTGGCCACCTCTGAGAAAAATGATTCCTGCGCATTTTGGAAATTGTATTGTGAATTCCGTACTCGCATTGGGAAAAATTCCAATAATACCCTTTGGAATCATGACTGTGTTATCCTTCACGCGCATCGAAACTCCACGGACAATTCCCCCCGATACGGATGTCCCTACATGCGATGTATTCGAATCATTAGACCTGTTAATAACTATTGAGTGGCTTGTAACTTTTGTGTTAGATCCGGAACTAAGTTTTTGCTCATCAATCAATTGTTGTCTCAAGACATCAAAATAAATTAATATCTTTCGTTTTGCTTCAGAGCGAAGGATTTGAAATTCTATACTCACGTCGATCATTTTTCGAATTTTTTTATTAACTTCGGGAACCATTACAGACTTTTCACTTAGTTTTGTTGATTCGGTAATTCTTTTTTTTATTTGGTCTTTCAACTCGTGCCACCGCGGCTCTGTCAATTCATAGTCCTTATCCGACCTCATTCCATATCTTTTAAAATATTCCTCGAATGAGATTTTCCTCGTTCTAACCCTATCCTGATCAGTAAGTGATGACAAAAACCAATCCCTTTTCGCCACTTCGTAACTTATAAATTCGTTCACCTCATTTGACTCTTTATTAAGTTCTCGTTCAAGATAGGTGCTATAAAATTCACTTAACATCCCAATAGCGATAACCGCCGGCCAGATTTCATCACAAAGTATCGAATCGATTTCCTCTGAAGAATCCAAAACATCGTGTTCCTCAATTCCTCCAATCAACTTTTGCATCTTCATTAGAATTTTCTCTGGAAAAGCAATCCAAATCGATTGAGTTATCAGAATCTTTATAGTGTTAAAGATAATGAAAGGATTGATAATTTTCACCCAGGATATTCCAAGAGTCGGGCGGTCATGCGCACTAGGTAACGGCTGGTATTTAAAAATTGTATTTTTAAAAAATAATTCCTCTTCTTTTTTTAGATCGACAAATAAAATATGGTCGATAAGTACAAGATTTGATATGCTCTTTTTTTGAACTGGGAGACCTAATATGCCCATCGCCTTTCCGAGGCTACCGGCTCCTGAGAACCATTTTTCAAAATATTTGAAAGTAAGCTCACTCGGCGACGTATTTAATTCTGCGAGCCCTCCTGAATAATAATATTTATTCTTTTCTTCCATAAGATATATTAAAATTATTATATGAGAATTACTCTTTCATTTCTTTCCCTTGTTTTACTTTTTCACGCCTTGGCTGGACACGCACACGCAATCATTCTCTTGCCGGCTGTTATCCTAATCCCAATTGCAAAAATTGTGGCTGTTGTGATCGCCGGATTTGCGATACCGGCTCTGGGGCTTGGAACAATTTGGGGCAGATTATTTAACAAACCAATTATTAAGATTCTGTCGGGAATAATTGTTGGACTACTTCTCCTGGGTGTATTTCTTGTGATCTATCTTAAATTGGAAAATCCCGCACGACCACTATTTTAATTGTAGATGTATTCTATAAGACCAACCCCGGGGATGAATTTTCCATCGCGACTGACTTTACCTTCGACATTTCCAAGATACCACGTGAATGATCCACTGGTATCTTTATTTAATTCGTTTGTCCGCTCAAGAGAAAGTGAAATATTTAATGGATCGCGTAACTGTATTGTGTAATTTTTTGGGGGGTTCGATGAGTCGCGTTCGACTCCGACATTAAAAGTCTTGGAAACCGTTTTATTCTGATCGGCATGAATTCCGATCTGGTGCGTCTGATACGTTGGTGTGGGGTTATCAACATTTGTTACATCAACATGATAGAAATGGCCTTCTTGATCCCAAAAAGCCAACCAGTCTGTTTTTACACCAAATGGTTGGTTGTAAAATTGCATCTCTCGCGCATTTTGAGAATAAATTCGTGTGTAAAGGACATATGACTCATAAGGTACACCGTCGACTGTAAGAGTTCCCATTCCTTGCGACATAAATTTGGTGTATCCCGGAAGACTTCGAATTGAGAGTTCATTTTGAAGCGGACCCGAATTAAAAGAAATAGAGACGGCATCTATTTCAAGCGACCCTTCAACTTGCTCTCTCAGAACTCGAGAAGGATCAACTTTGACATTCCAAGACTTCACAATGTTATTGGATACAATCGCCGAATCTGAAGTTGCTTGTGAAGTTATTCTTCTTCTCCAAATTGACCCATCATGAAAACTTACCCGTGTATTTTGAACATAATTTTGATCTTGCTGTACTCGAGTTACTGTTGCGACAATATTTCTGTGAGGCGCATTTTTTGATACCATAATGATGGTATCATCGTAATAAAATTTTCCAGCTGTAAATTTAGTTGACTCTTGTGCGGTACCTTCACCCGCATCTACAATTTCCTCTTCAGATTCGATTCGTGGAATTGGTACAGATTTTTTATCATCAGGTGTTATTGTTGTAACATTTTTTTCTCCAGCGAGGAATTTCGATACAAAAAAACCTCCGACAAAGCTTGTTCCGAAACCAATAGTTATTATTAATACTATGAGAAGGTCAGACTTTTTTTGAGGAACTGGTTCTTGCTCCATATCCTAACTTTATTGCAAGAGTGTTCAAAGGTCAAGATAATTAGTCTGCCATGACAGGCTGAGGAGAAGTAACTGAAGATTCTTTTTCACCCCTAATATCTTTCAAGCCCTGAATAGGTCTTGTCAATGCTACCTTCAATACATCATCCATGTGTGATACGAATACAAATCTCATTTCTCGCGTTACTTCTTTCGGAACATCCTCAAGATCTTTTCTGTTTTCCTTCGGCATAATTACAGTCCTGAGTCCTGCACGATGCGCTGCCAATACTTTTTCTTTCACTCCACCGATCTCAAGAATTCTTCCTCTTAATGTCACTTCACCTGTCATTCCAACCATTCTATTGACTGGAATTTTTGTGAGAGCCGATACTATTGCAGTTGTAATTGCGCCACCTGCCGAGGGTCCGTCTTTGGGTACTGCACCCTCAGGAACATGAACATGTACATCAATTTTGTCAAAGTCGTCTTTAATCCCTAATTTTCGAGCGCGGGCCCTTACATATGAGAGTGCTGCTTGGCACGATTCTTTCATAACATCACCAAGTTGTCCTGTAAGAGTCAATCTTCCTTTACCCGGCATAAGCGCTACTTCGATGAAGAGAATATCTCCACCGACCTGTGTCCAGGCAAGACCTGTCGACATACCCACCTCGTCTTTTTTCTCAATCATCGATGAAGAATGTCTTTCGGGTCCCAAAAACTTTGCAATATTTTTGTTATTGATAATAATTTTCCCCTTTTTCCCTTCTGCTACCTTTCGGGCAACTTTTCGTAAAATCATCTGGACTTGTCTCTCGAGACTTCTCACACCCGCTTCGCGCGTGTATCTTCGAATGATATAGTGAAGTGCCTCATCGGTAACCTCAACATGTGAATCTTTTAGTCCATGCGACTCAAGCTGCTTGCGAAGAAGAAAATCTTTTGCGATGTGAAATTTCTCATCCTCCGTGTATCCCGCGAAATCGATTATTTCAAGCCTGTCACGAAGAGCCGGTGGAATAGTATCGAGCATGTTGGCAGTTGTGATGAACATCGCATCTGACAGATCGTATGGAACATCCAAGTAATGGTCTGCAAACGCGTTATTTTGCTCGGGATCAAGCGCTTCAAGAAGAGCTGCTGATGGATCGCCACGAAAATCAGATCCTACTTTATCAATTTCATCGAGCATAAAGACCGGATTTGATGTTCCTGCATCTTTAATCCCCTGAATTATTCTTCCCGGCAACGCGCCGACATATGTACGCCTGTGACCACGTATTTCTGCCTCATCGTGTACTCCACCAAGCGAGACCTTTACAAATTCTCGCCCCAAAGCCCTGGCAATAGACTTACCAATAGAAGTTTTACCGACCCCCGGAGGTCCATAAAAACATAAAATTGGACCTTTCATTTTTCCGGCCAATTTATGAACCGCGAGGTATTCGATAACGCGTTCCTTTACCTTATTTAGTCCATAATGGTCCTCGTCCAGAATTTTTTCAGCTTTTTTGAGGTCAACATTACTGGTTGATTTTTTGTCCCATGGAAGTGCGATAAGCCATTCAAGATAATTTCTGATGTATCCGGCTTCCGGGTTGTATGGAGTTGTTTGTTGTAGTTTTTTGAGTTCCTTTTTGGCTTTTTCAAAAACATCTTTTGGCATTCCGGACTTTTTAATTTTCTCGTACAGCTCTCGAATTTCACTTCCTTCCTCAGATTCACCCAATTCTTTCTCAATAGTCTTCAGACGCTCACGTAACACTGCTTCTTTGGCACTTTTTTCAAATTGCTCGGAGGTTTTGTTGGCGATTTTGCGCTCTAGTTCCAAAACCTTTACTTCACGTGACAAAAAGTCTGAAATTTTTTCGAGTCTTTTTTGAAGATCTGCCTCCTCAAGAATTTCTTGCCGCTCAGATCCTTTAATATCCAAGGTCGAAGCTATCTGATCTCCGAGCTCCTCAGGAGAGACTTCGGACATAATATTCATAAAGACCAAAAAGTCAGCTTGCTTACCCAGTGACAGAGCTTTTTTGAATTCTGAGATGAGGTGGTTCGTAAGAGCTTTGATCTCTGGCGAATCTGTATTCTGTTCGTCGATCTCAACAACCTCACCCATAAAATACCCGCCTTCGTCTTGAATAGAGCTAATTTTAACCCGAGCAAGCCCCTTCACGAGCGCATTTACCTCTCCGTCCGATCTAATCATTCGCTCGATTCGAGCAAGTGTTCCTACCTCATATAGGTCTTCCGGAAATGGGTCGTTTTGTCGTGGATTCTTTTGGAGAGCAAATACTACGGTACGCTCGCCGTTAAAAGCGTTTTCCAGCGCTGCAAGGCTCTTGGGTCTTCCGAACGTAAGGATAGATTCAGTATGGGGAAAGACAATCCCGTCACGAATTGGGATAATTGGTGTAGGTTTCGAAGATTTATCTGTCATAAAAAGGATTAGCAGTGTAACAAACTAATTGCTAATTGTCAAGTGTTCAATTCTTAGATCTAGTATAAAAATCTTGAGATTGAAAATCAATAGACTGGAAACTGTGACACAAACCTTCTATAATGGCTTTTGAATGCATATTCTCTTTGCTCGTAAGCGAAAATTTGTATCTATTCCTCTCATTGTCCTCCTTTCCGTTGTGTTTTGGCCTTTCATACTATTAACCGGTGGTATTTACCTTGCGCATACCAAAATCCGTCTTCCAGCCGTAAAGTACACACTGATGGCACTTTCTATCTTGCTACTGATCCCTGTTGGTTTTGCATGGACATATGGATTTTTTAGCGCCAATCCTCAACTTACAAAAGACCGCGTGGACCATCAAGGTCAAGTCGCCGGTGTCAATGAAAAAAACCCTAAATCCAATACTAACGAAACAATAATAAACTCAGAGACAAAAGAAGATGTAACTTTTGTAAGAGTTGTAGACGGTGACACGATAGAGGTGGAACAAAACGGAAAAAAGCAAATTGTACGAATCATAGGAATTGATACGCCGGAAGTGGTCGACCCTCGTATTGCCCCCGAGTGTCTTGGGAAAGAGGCGTCTGAAAAAGCCCAACAAATCTTCAGTAGTCAAACCAATCTTATTCTTGAAAAAGACTCAACCCAAACAGAGCGCGACCGCTACGGCAGACTTCTCAGGTATGTCTGGCTCAATGAGGGAACTACCGACTATGGAAGACTCATCATAAGTCTTGGGTATGCGAGTGAGTATACGTACGATCTTCCGTATAAATATCAGTCGCTGTACAAAGAAGAACAGCAAAAAGCACAAGAATTAAAAGTCGGACTTTGGGCAGATGGGGCATGTCAGAATAAGAAAACCTAAGACGCGGGGGTCGTGGGTTGTGTAGGTGCCTCGGGAGCGGGAGCCGCTGGGGGCGGAGATGCGGGAGTAGAAGGTGTTGAAGATGTTGGGCCAGCTGTTGGAGCTGTGTATTTTGCGCTTCCGAATGCAAGAATAAAATATCCGACAGGAATAAACCATAACAACATAATTCCAAACAAAGTAGATTTATTAAATACCTTCGCAAGGTCGAGCGACATAATGACCGATATTACAAGATTTGCAAAAGGAACAAAGAATAGAAGAATCCACCATGCCGGTCTACCAATGATCTGAAGCAGAACAATTATATTATACAAAGGTATGATTGCAGCCCAACCCGGCTTGCCTGCCTTTGAAAATATCTTCCACATTGTCAAAATTCCGATTATAACAACAGCTGCCCAAACGATCATAAACCCAACCCCCATCCCAGCCAGTGGAGCATAATTAATCTCAGCTTGTGGAACAGTGTCGAGGGGTATTTCAGTATTGTAATCTTCAACACTAGGCATTTCTTCCGGAAAATCTTGAGCCAACAATTGCATATACTTATACTGTGATCTTTCTTACAATTGTTGTCAAGAAGGAATTTTCTGGTAAAGCATGTATGAATTTAGTAAAATAACGAGTGTTCGAATTT
>CAZBEA010000048.1:5067-8129 GCA_964490835.1 uncultured Gammaproteobacteria bacterium | reverse complement strand
TGATTATGACGATGATGTAGATCGAGATGACTACACAGTCTGGCTGAATGAATTAAATAATGATATCGGACTTAACTCAGACTGTGATGATGACGGACAGATAACTATTTTTGACTACATACTTTGGCTTCAGCAGTTTAGAACGTCCGCAAGCCAGTAATAATGAGTATTAAAAGGATAATATCTTCGTCACTAATCCTTTTGATTATAGTTGCCCTCCCTTTTGCCGTAACATTTGGAAGAAATCAAACCTCCACACGCTCCGATGCCTCCAACCGACCAGGGGGCTCTACCCGACCAGTTCAATTAAAATTCTCTCCTACAGAAAAGACGGTAAATCCTAAAAGCAGCATAAATGTCCGAGTGTCTCTTGATCCCAACCACAACTCCATACAATCTGTTGATTTTACTGTCACCTATCCATCCGACCTAGTCGAACTTGTCGGGATTATTGATGAGAGGTCTTATATAAGAAATACGATTCCAAAATCATCCCAAATACAAGGAATTTATAAGTTCAAAGGGTCTGCAACAAGAAGATATAGATTCTTCACGCGGACCCCACTTGTAACTCTACGGTTCAAAGCAAAATCAGACGGTGTTGCAAAAGTACTATTTAGTTCTGTTGAAATAAAAAGTGGGAATACCAATTCCGGTCCGGTTGCAGTGGAAAAAAATGAAAGCACCATAAGAATCGGCAAAGGAAGTGCGTCAATTACTCCTTCTCCCGCTATCACAATTCCTCCACAAATAACTATAACCCCTCAACCTACAGATACGGATCCTACACCAGGCATTACAATCACTCCGGAGTCTACCCCCATCCCCACAACTTCTGTTACTACCCCAACCCCGACTGAATCGGAGCCAACTATTACAGGAACCGTAACGATTGAACCTTCACCTAACATTATCGCCTGTGACTTTAACGACAATGGATCAGTTGACAGGCAGGATTTTGATATTTGGCTGGATGAGATAAGAAAAATTTCTGAAGATACCAAGTCTGATTGTGATAATGACGGAAAAGTGACCATTTTTGATTATGTTAAATGGCTTGACGAATACAGAAAGATGAATAACAATTAGAGTAATGAGAAAGAAAGCGATAGGTTTAATGATTCTTGTGGTGATTATACTTGCTGTCCCTTTAACTCTGCTCTTTTTACGTCAGTCCCAAGACACGAGATCCCGGGCATCTACCGAACAAATTACTTTCACCTTTTCCCCATCAGAATCAACTCACACTATTGATAGTAATTTCTCGGTTGACCTCGTAATGGACACCAAAAATATTCCAATCGAGGCTTTGGATGTAACTATAACTTTTGACAAAGACCTTCTTGAATTGCTTTCTACAACACAGCCTGAGCCTGCAACAATTCAATCAGTACTCAATGAAGACCTCAATAACACAACAGGACAATACCGCTTTGTGGGTGTCGGAAAAGACAATGCTTCCGTTTCGGGATCCTCAATTACCATCACTACGCTTAATTTTAAGGCCAAAGATGAAGGGACAGCAGCAGTTGGATTCGCAGAAGCAGCCGAAGTTGCAACAACAGACTCAACATCAAGTCTTGACTCTACATTTACGGCAGGAAGCTACACTATACTTTCCGCTGATGCATGTACAGTCACGACAGACAAGCCTGAAGGCTGCACGTGTTCTCTTCCAACAGAATGCGAAAGCGGAGTATGTACCGATACAAAATGTGCATCCTCAAACAGTGAAACAGCAACAGCCACAGGCAAGATCACAATTACTTCAAATGGCATTTCTTATGACAAAGTTACAATTTCACTCTGCAAACTAGACGATCAAGATGACAATGACTCATCATGCACAAATGAATCTTCTACAACAGTATTTAACTCCCAAACACCCTCAACATCAAATCAGGAATTTGATTACTCCCTTACAGGAACTAAAAATACGAAATATAGAGTCTCACCTAATGTTACAAAGTCCGATATGACAGTACCCCACACTTATCCAGGAGGAGTAAACAATACGGTTACACTTCCCACATCGTTAAATTTCCCAATATCACTGGATGAAGAAGCCACTATTCCGACCAGTACACCAACGCCTACCCCTACTGTAGCCGTAATTCCGACAGCAACTTTATATCCAACTCCGACAGTAAATGAAAGTGACAAGAAGGTAAATTTCTCAGTCAGTCTCCCCGGTATTGGCACTGATGAAAATACCACCCCAATCCACCCTCAGAGAAAAGCAATAATTCAACTCTTCAATTCTGAAAAAGAAAAAGTAAAAGAAATCGAACACCCGCTCACAATCGGAACTGACTATCAATACAAGGGTATTGTAGGTTTTGGAACTGATGTTGCAGATGGGGCATACCTAGCCAAAGTAAGACTGCCAAATTCCCTGACCAAACAGTCTTCAAATATTCTAAACATTGGGACTATTAGTGCAGTTTTCAACGAAAAATTGGTGCTTGGGGACTTAGACGGTGATAACGAGCTCTCGATTATTGATTATAATGCTCTTGTTGACTGTATTCAGAACAACACATGTCCAACCAGTGCCGAGGGTCAAAAAATAGCTGACCTAAATGACGATGGGGCAGTCAACGCAAAAGATCTGAACCTGTTATACTTTGGATTCAACTCACGAAAAGGTGACTAATATTTGACAAAGGATGTAAAGTCTTAAATACTTAAAGATATGCCAAAAAGAACCATTGCACTCATTACAATAATTGCCATTATCGCAACTCTTCTTGTAATCGCGGCATTTATTCAGCTCACAAAAGACACACCGGGGGGGGCCTCAACAGTCAATACCACCCCACCCCAACAAAATATTGATGGGGACATAAAGCGCGCGTCTCTTTCATTCAATCCCAGCACAACGTCGGCATCTTTTGCACCGTCGACGGTTGAAATAATAGCAGACACAGGTGGACTTGAAGTGACTGGTGTCCAATTAGAGCTTGAGTATGACCCAACCAAGCTATCAAATGTGCAAATCGTTCCAGTAACTGCAAATAATCTCTTCGGGACAGGCAGTCAAGTTCTCATACAGGAACTGC
>CAZBEA010000048.1:0-5057 GCA_964490835.1 uncultured Gammaproteobacteria bacterium | reverse complement strand
GTCCTGAAGTTGGTAGAATTTCATACGCGGTTGTTATAAATCCCACAGCAGACGAGGTAAAGGGAATTGGATCAATTATTGGACTTTCCTTCAGAGCATCTGCGGGTGCAAGTGGTGAGACCGAAATAAAATTCCTTGAAAAAAGCCTCGTAACCATTTTTGGAACAACGGAGTCGGCTCTCAAAGGAACAATGCCATTAATAGTCACTCTTAACTCGGCTACCGGAAGCGGACAAGTTGCCCAACCTTTTATACAAACCTCACCAACCGCAATTCCAGTACAATAAGATCTTTTTTTAATTTAAGAAAATTTTTATGAAGAATACTCTTGGTGGGTGACCGTGGAATCGAACCACGCACCTCTTTCTTATCAGGAAAGCGTTCTAACCGATGAACTAGTCACCCCAAGAGCATTATTATACAAAAAGCAAGGCTATATTAGCAATAAACGTGATTAGTCAAGGATTTTCTTAATCTCCGGCGGCCCGTCTCCCGGATGATCTGATCCTGCCTCATAATACATCATACATCTGTCTAAAAAATCTTGGTATTCCCAAAGCGGCTTTATTTTTTTATTATGAAAATCCTTTGCCTGAGTTGGATTGCCTCCAATCATCGCGGCATACGTTTTGACAAACTCACGCTCGCGGTTCTCCAACGCTCGCCGGAGCATAACAATTCTCCCCGTTCGAGACAGCCGTAGATATGCCTTATTTTCAAACAACAGATCCCACTCACCCGCTTCGACGAGATTTTTTAACTCCCAATTTTGAGATTCACTATCCGACACGATCACTCCTTAAATTATTGATCATTTTCAACCACCAAACATAGAAAATTGGTTTGAATGCCTCAAATGTATTTTCTAGTATTGTCTTTTCAGTTTTCACACCGATTTTAAGGCTTTGATATATTTCGCTTGAATGAAAAGATTCTTTCATGCTGTTTTGTTCTTTTTAAATTGATTCTGAACTATATCACCTGCAAAAATCCCACAACAGAAAGTGCAATAAGCGGTGCATTCATCATAAGGATTCCAACAACCCCCGTCACAATATCGACCTTTTTACTGATTTCTGCTCCCCGCTCTATCCAACCTCGCTGCTCCGGACTTGGCATATAAAAACATTCTAAACTGAAAGTGAGAATAAAACTTCACAAATGAGTAACAAATTAGAGAATATTTGAGGCATTTACGCCGAACCCCGGTTTGATCGGGGTGAGGCGCGGAAGGGAATCGAACCCTCGCATAAAAGTTTTGCAGACTCCCGCGTTACCACTTCGCCACCGCGCCATTCACACAATTCCTAAGTTTACCATAATTCGAGGCTAAACACTATTCGGCTTCCCTATTCCAATTACCGCCCAAAATAACAGCAGCTGGGAAATTGAAAGTGGATTAAAAAAAGCTGAAATTAAAAATGCTACTATTAAGAATCTTCCAGATGTATTCACATTCCTAAATGCAAAAGCCAGCACTGTACAAAATGTAAAAAGTCCCACTATTCCAGCTGAAATTGTGTACTCAAGAAATATATTATGTATATTGTCGACAGCAAAATGAAGATTTTCTGGAAATACAATGCCAATATTCTCCTGACCATACCCCAAAATCGGTTTTTGTTCAATAAGATGCAATCCTTGGTTCCAAATAATTGACCTATTTTCCCATTCTGAAATTCTCCTCTCATGAATTGAATAACGTATGACCAAAAAAAGACAACTGACTATAGACAAAAGCAGAAGACTAAAAATAAATATCCGATATCTTGCAGCTTTAAAGCCTAGAGTCAGAAAATAAATCATTATACTTACTACTACGCCTAAAATTGCACTCCGTGAGTCTGTTAAAACTATCGCAATTCCACCCAAAAGCAAAACAACTGGCTTCACTTTGTATACTAAAGAACCTGAGCTATTCCAAAAGAGAATATACGCAAACAACATCGCCATATAACCACCGGCAAAATTCGGATTTCCAAAAGTTCCATGAAAACGATTTTGAAATAACGATATTTGAAAATATTCAAAACTAGCCAAAAGAAATTGAACAATTAAAAATCCACTTATACCAGCAAGCTGAATACTAAAAAGCTGGTGAAGAAGTTCCTGCTTAATCTGAGAAGAACAAAAACGAGCAATTAAATATAGATATCCGAGCGACAAATACGTAATAAACCCTTGAAGTCTATACGAACTTCCGAGCAATGAATCAATCACTGATTCACCGAAAATGTCAGCGATCAAAAGGATTGAAATAAATGCCATAACGGCAATATCGAGTTTTGATATATTCACTGAAATTTTTTCCCGAAATAAAATTAACATAAGCACAATATTTCCTACAATTAGAGAAAAGATTGCGAGCAAAATAAATTTTGGAAATTCATAAGGGTTAAATAGATCTGGAAGATAGACAAAAGGAATAATTGAGATAAAAACGAGAAATATGAAAGAAATGTAAGAACTGCGTATTGACACCTTCACGAAATAATTATACGGTAATACTATTGATGGAAAATCTCGAATTTAAGTCTGAAAAAAAATCCGGCTCTAAAGCCTTTCTTTTCTCGAAATTACCGAGATTTGTTAAATCCCCGAAAATTCTTGTATATGCGCTGCTTCTGGTATCACTGCCCACATCAGTACTTTTGGTAAGAACGGTTCAGGATATCAGACAGCGAGCCTCAGAACTCCCTGCAACCCCACCTACACCTCCGCCAACCATTTCCGAAAAAGCGATAAAACTCCAAGCTAAAAATTATGTGTATTCCGATATGAATTATATCTTTAAAGCTCCTGTAACATACGAAGCTTGGATCAAACCTCAAATAGACCCCAATAACATTGCTTCATCTGTATTTTACGCACGAAACCTATCTTCCCGAACATGCGGAGCAACTCTTGGGATACATATTGCAAGGGATCCGTATAATTATCCTGATAAATTTAAAGTTTCCACTGCTATTCAGACTGCGACAAGATCAGTTCTATTTGGAGGGAATAATGAATATCCTTACGATAATTGGTATCACATTGGAGTTACCTATGATACAGATGGAACACTGAATACGTTTGTCAACGGGAAGCTGGATAATTCGCAAAAGTTAGATGGAACCTTATGTTCGGTTCCTATGAATTTATTCATTGGAACTAATTCGGGTTTGGATAATGACTGGTATTTTAATGGGTTAATCGATGAGGTAAGAATTAGCAACGTTATAAGATCAAATACCGAATTCGCGAATACACTTCCTCGTCTTACAGACAAAAATACCATCGTCCATTTCAGATTTGAAGAAAACATAAATGATTCTAGTTCGAACGGATTTGCTTCCAAGTTAATCGGAAGTGCTACTTACGAGGATTCAATAGTACAACCAACTCCTACTCCGTATCCCACCTGCGTTCCCGCAGAGCAATTCGGCTGCAATCCTGATGCAAATGGAAATATTGTCTGCGTAGACCCCGCACCGAGTACGGTACTTTGTCCACCATCGTCCTCACCCACACCGACTCCTCCGTCATACACTCCCACCCCTCCTCCTAGTTCGTCGCCCACACCTACCCCTGCGCTCTTGCAGGCAGATTTAACCATTAGTGGTGGAATAATAAATGTAGTCCCGCTGTCTACCGTAGTGAATGCACCGGTTAATGTATACTTCAAAATTGTAAATACCGGATATAAACCTGCTAACGCTCCTTACATATATACTTCACAAGCAGATGGAATAAGCAATATAGATACCAGTAAGAATACGTGTACAAATAGTACAATTTTGAATCCGGGCAGTGCATGTGTGTCTTCATATAATTTTACTTTTCCAACAACCGGCACCAAATATCTGACAATCAGCCTTGACCCATACAGTCAGATTCCGGAATCCGATGAAACGAATAATAAATTTACGGCCAAAACGCTCATCACTGCCGTGACCCCTACACCGACATTCGGCGCTCCTTCGGTTACGCCGACCCCCACGCCGGCTATCTATCCCACCCCAACTCCTGCAATGTGTCCTGCAAAATTGACGTCAACAACATTCTCGCAGCCTTGTCGAAATGTCAGAACATTACTCTCTCGAGAAAAGGGATATAGAACTGTTTCATACTCTTGTAGTGATGGGTATTCAGGAAAAATAAGCGGACAAACGTGTCGTCTGCAAAGTGATCTAACATCCCAAGCCGCACAAATTTGCGTAAAAAGAATGAGTATCTGCAAATAAATTTCCACTCAATTGCTAAGAAATAGCCACGAAATTACCTTGTTACTTATTTTACCTTGAAATACTTATCTTTGTAGAAATACAACGTTTGTGAAGATACCAAAAAAGTGGTAGGAAGGACTTTTTCCTCGATCCCCGATAAATCGGAGAACGGAAAACTCAATCTTTCTATTGAGTTCCTTCCTTACGGCTTGAAAAAAAGTTTTTTTTAGAAAGGAGGTGATCCATCCCCAGCTTCGGCTAGGGATACCTTGTTACGACTTAAGCTTCATCACCGATCTCTATCTCCCCCGACCTTAAAAACACAAAGATACTAAATTCTAAATAACAAATTCTAATTTCTAAACAAATACCAATTTTCAAAATTAAAAATACAAAAGTTTTGAATTTAATAATTTGAATTTTTGATATTGTTTCGAATTTCGTTATTCGAATTTAGAGCTTTTACCTTCTGCTCTTAAGGCCGGGGTTCGATAGTTACCGACTTTGCTGCCTTGACGGGCGGTGTGTACAAGACCCGAGAACGTATTCACCGCAGCCATGCTGATCTGCGATTACTACCAATTCCTCCTTCATGGAGTCGAATTGCAGACTCCAATCTGAACTGAGGCGAAATTTCAGAGATTAGCTTACCCTCGCGAGCTTGCGACTCATTGTTTTTCGCCATTGTAGGGTGTGTGTAGCCCAGGATGTAAGGGCCATGCTGATTTGACGTCCGCCTCTCCTTCCTCCTCGCAAAGCGAGGCAGTCTCCTGTGAAAAATATAACACAGGACAAGGGTTGCACTCGTTTCCCCACTTAAGGGAACACCTCACGGCACGAGCTGACGAC